>USIZ01000038.1 GCA_900554855.1 uncultured Eubacteriales bacterium
CGGTGCCGGGGCGGACACGCAACCACAGCTTTGCCTTCCTGGCCAGCTCCGTGGGCTTTGGGTCGACGACCACAATGGGGATGCCCTCTTTGACCGCGTCCTTGATGAACCACTGCAATTCTCCGTCTGCGCCGCTGATGGCCGGGTTGGCGCCCCACACCAGAATGCCGCCGGGGCGTTTGGAGCCAAAATAGTCCACCCCGGCGAAGAGACCGGAGGTCATGACGGCGGCGGTGCGCCGGGGGCCGAGACAAATCAGCGCTCCGGCAGAGCTGAAGTTTGGCGTGCCAATGGCGTTGCCCAGCCGGAAGAAGTAGGGCAGGTGGTGGCGGCCTGTGCCGGTCAGCGAGGAGATGCACTCCGGGCCGTATTGCTCGATGAGCCCGTTCATCCTTTGCGCGATCAGGTCATAGGCTTTGTCCCAGCTGATGCGCTCCCATTGGCCGCTGCCCCGGGGCCCGATGCGTTTTTGGGGATAGAGGAGCCGGTCGGGGTGATACATCTGCTCGATGATGCTCATGCCCTTGACACAGCCCCGGCCGCGGTTCAGCGGTCCCTCTTTTGCGGGACACACCTGAACGACTCGGCCGTTGTCCACACTGACATTGTAGAGACAGCCGCCGTGGCAGCCACGGCAGGCGGTTTTGTAGATGGTCATTTCATGCTCCTATCTTCGCAAAGAGCCTTCCCGGACGGGAAGGCTCGTGCCTGTTGAACTGCTTGTGATCCTGCGCGTCAGATCTGCATGAGCGCGCAGCCCACGGCGATGCCGAGGATCGCGCCGCAGACCACCTGCAGGGGGGTGTGGCCCACCAGCTCTTTGAACTTTTTCTCCGGGGAGATGGGCTTGCCCATGTCCGCAAAAAGCTGGAAGAGGTCGTTCAGCGCCTTGCCCTGGTCGCCGGTCTCCCGACGCACACCCATGGCGTCGTACATGACAATGAACGCCAGAATGCAGCACACGCCGAAGAGCGGGCTTCTGACGCCGCAGTCAAAGCCGACGGCGGCGGTCAATGAGCAGACCGTGGCGGAGTGGGAGGAGGGCATGCCGCCGCTTCCGAAGATGATGTTCAGCGGAAGCGAGCGATTGACGACCAGACAGATGATGCACTTGATGAGCTGAGCGGCCAGCCACGCGGCGGCGGCACAGATCAGCTCCTTATTGACAGAATCCCAGAACAAAGGAGATCCCTCCCCGTGTTTCAGATACTATTATTATACCTGTTCAAGGGGGAAAAGCAAATGAAAATATGATGAAAAATGACCGCTTGACGGGCGTGGTATGCTTAGGGTAAGCATTAAAGGAGTTTAATTTACGATGAGCGCAATGAGTTCCAACAAGATTAACAAATCTTCTGCCGAGTTCCACCGCAGGAGTTATCAGCTTTTTGCACCCTATATGGACAGCCGGAATTACGGCTCCATGATGCTTTTGCTGCGACAGAAGGACATCGCCGACGCCTCTGCCCGCCGCCGGGCGGGACTGGACATTGTCGACATCATCAGTATCGGCACCGATCCGGCAGATCCCCAGATCCTGCATCTCTATTCTATGAAGAGGGGAGATCACACAGAGCATCTGGAGCACACCTATATGTACTGGGCGCAGCTGGTGACGCTGCGGGAGTTTCTGGAGCGGGAGTACGGCCTGCGCATTCCCGGTCTGAACCGCCCCCAGAAGGAGAACGGTCTGCTGGCCTGCGTAGAACTGGACGGCGCTCACATGGCCAAGCTGCCCGAGCGCTATGTGACCTGGATCTTTAAGCTCAAGCCCCGGGGCAAGCACCGCTGCCCGGAGGAGACCGGACATGATCCGGCGAATACGGTGGTTTCCCTCGGCGAACTGGGTGGCGTGGCCTGCCCCTACTGCCTTGCGGAGGAATTGAATCTGAATTTTTGAGCAAAAAATGCCTGTGGTTTCCAGAAAACCACAGGCATTTGAAATTAAAAATCAGCTTTCCGTTTTTTCGGCGTTTTCCGCAGGGGCTTCGCCTCTGGCCTTCAGATTATCCACGAATTTGCGCAGGCACTGGTAGGTCTCAGGGCTGAGGTCGTGCTCGATCTTGCAGGCGTCTGCCCGGGCAATGCGATCCTCTACGCCCAGATAGAGCAGAAATTCGGTCAGCAGGCAGTGGCGGTTATACACGTCGGTGGCCAGCTTCAGTCCCTCTTCGGTGAAGTTCAGCAGACCGTCCTCGTCGGTCGTGACCATGCCGCCCTCCCGGAGAATACCCATGGCTACGCTGACACTGGGCTTGCTGACGTTCAGGTGATGCGCCACATCGATCGAACGGCAATAGCCCTTTTCCTGCCGCACCATCAGGATCGCCTCCAGATAATCCTCACCAGATTTATGAATGGCCATGAAATTCCCTCCCCGAGTTCGGCTTGTCCATCTATGCTGGCATAGCATATTATATATACTATACCATGGTTGAGATGGGAAAACAAGAGAAATTCTCGACTGCGCAGGCGAATCCATTTATCGTAGATTTCCCGGCTGATCTATGATAAACTGAGAACAGACTTTACAACACAGGAGAAACGGCATGAAAGATCTGGTCACTGGCATACTGGCCCATGTGGATGCGGGCAAGACCACCCTCTCCGAGGGGATGCTCTACTGCGGCGGCACAATTAAAAAGATGGGCCGGGTGGATCACCGGGATGCCTTTCTGGACACGGATACGCTGGAGCGGGAGCGGGGCATCACGATCTTTTCCAAGCAGGCGGTCCTGCCCCTGGGGGAGAAGCGGCTTATCCTGATGGACACTCCCGGCCATGTGGATTTCTCAGCCGAGATGGAGCGCTCGCTCCAGGTGCTGGACTACGCCATTCTGGTCATCAGCGGCACCGACAGGGTGCAGGCGCATACTGAGACCCTCTGGCATCTGCTGGAGCGCTATCGGGTGCCCACGTTCCTTTTTATCAACAAAATGGATCTGCCTGGGGCGGAGCGAACGGAAGTCCTGAAGGATTTGAAAAAGCGGTTTAGCGATGCCTGTATTCCCTTTGACACCAGAAGCGCGGAGGAGAACGAGGAGCTGGCCATGTGCTCCGAGGAGCTGATGGGCGAATTTCTGGAGTCCGGCGCACTGTCCGATCCGGCGCTGGCCCGGGCGATCGCTCAGCGGAAGCTCTTTCCGTGCTTTTTCGGCTCCGCCTTGCGGCTGGAGGGGGTGGATGCCTTTTTGGAGGCGCTGGAGACCTATACCCTGCTCCGGGATCCCCCTGCTGAGTTCGGCGCAAAGATCTATAAAATCAGCAGGGATGCTCAGGGCGTGCGGCTGACCTGGCTGAAGGTCACCGGCGGCGTGCTGAAGCCAAAGACGGTGCTTCGCGGCCGGGACAAGACCGGCGCAAACTGGGAGGAAAAAGCTGACCAGCTGCGGCTCTATTCCGGAGCGAAATTCCAGCCCGTCAGCGAGGTGGCGGCCGGCGGTGTCTGCGCCGTCACCGGCCTGACGCACACCTATCCCGGTGAGGGGCTGGGGGCGGAGCCGGACTCTCCTGCTCCGGCACTGGAGCCGGTGCTCACCTATCAGGTGCTCCTGCCCGAAGGCTGCGACGCGCAGATCACATTTGCCAAGCTTCGGGAGTTGGAGGAGGAGGATCCCATGCTCCGTCTAGTGTGGCACAGCCGCGGGCAGGAGATCCGGGTGCAGCTCATGGGCAAGGTGCAGCTGGAGGTGTTACAGGAGCGCATTCGGGAACGCTTCGGGATTGCGGTCGCCTTCGGCCCGGGCAGCATCGTCTACAAAGAGACCATCGCCGCCCCGGTGGAGGGCGTGGGACACTTTGAACCCCTGCGCCACTATGCCGAGGTGCACCTGCTGCTGGAGCCGTTGGAGCCGGGAAGCGGCGTCGAGCTGGCTACCCGGTGCAGTGAGGACACGCTGGATCGAAACTGGCAGCGGCTCGTTCTGACTCATCTGGCGGAAAAGGAGCATTTGGGCGTGCTCACCGGCGCGCCGATCACCGATGTGCGTATCACCCTGCTCTCCGGACGCGCCCATGTCAAGCACACTGAGGGCGGTGATTTCCGGGAGGCCACTTACCGGGCGGTGCGCATGGGGCTGATGCGGGCGGAGTCTGTTTTGCTGGAGCCGTGGTATCAGTTCCGGCTGGAGGTGCCCACCGAACATGTGGGCCGCGCCATGGCGGATCTCCAACGCTTTGGCGGAGAATTCGCGCCCCCGGAACAGGACGGGGAGCGGAGCGTGCTCACCGGCGCAGCCCCGGTGGAGCAATTGGCCGATTACCCGGAGGAGGTGGCGGCCTACACCAAGGGCCGGGGGCGGCTCACGCTCCAGAGCGGCGGCTATCGTTCGTGCCACAATGCCCCGGAGGTGATCGCTGCGGCGGACTACCGGCCGGAGGCTGACCTGGAGAATTCGCCGGATTCTGTATTCTGCGCCCATGGCGGCGGATTTACCGTGAAGTGGAGCGAGGTGCCGGAGTATATGCACCTGCCCTGGGCCTATCAGACCAAAACAGAGGAGGAGGCGCCCGCAGCGCCCATCCGCCGGGGCGGTGCCAGCTATTCCGGCTCCCGGGAGGAGGAAAAGGCACTGGAGGCCATCTTCCGGCGCACCTACGGGGATCAAAAGCCCAGCGCCTTCACGCCCCAATCCGAAGTGCGCCGTCAGGACGCGCCAAAGCTGCTGAACGCCGAGATCGGCGACACCTTCCTGCTGGTGGATGGCTACAATATTATCTTTGCGTGGGACGAACTCAATAAACTGGCCAAGGTGGATCTGGACGCCGCCCGGAATCAGCTCATCCACATTCTGAGCAACTATCAGGGGGTGCGCCGCTGCAAGGTCATTCTGGTGTTCGACGCCTATAAAGTGAAGGGCAATCCGGGCCGGGCGGAGAAGGTCAACAATATTTTCGTTGTCTACACCAAGCAGGCGGAGACGGCGGACACCTACATTGAGCGCACCACCTATGAGCTGGGCCGCCATTACCGGGTGCGGGTGGCAACGTCCGACGGCATGGAGCAGACTATCATTCTGGGCCATGAGTCCCAGCGCATCAGTGCCCGGGCTTTTGAAGAGGAAGTCAAACAGGCCCAGCAAGAGCTGGAAGAACGCATTCGACAGCACAACGCGAGGTGAATGATATGAACAATATGATCACATTGGAAAACGGTATCCTGACGGCCAAGGTCAATCCGTGGGGCGCAGAGCTGACCAGCCTGAAGCTGGACGGCATGGAGCGCATCTGGGAGGGGGATCCCGCTATCTGGGGGCGCCATGCGCCCACGCTGTTCCCGCTGATCGGGCGGCTCATCGGCCAGCAGTACGAACTGGACGGGGAAATGATCTCGGCTCCCATGCATGGCTTCTGCCGGGAACGGGAGTTTGAGGTCGTGTCCCAGAGTGCAGACACTGTGACCTTCCGCACCCGGAACAGTACTGACTCGCTGGCGGTCTACCCCTTCCGCTTCACGCTGGATATCACCTTCACGTTGGAGGGAAATGCCATTTCCAAGCGGCATACGGTGACGAACCATTCCGCTCAGCCCATGCCCTTTGAACTGGGCGGCCACGATGCCTACCGTACCACCCTGATGCCCGGGGAGGTCATGGGGGATTATGCCATTGCCTTTGAGGGGATCGACCATCTGGAACCCTACGGTATGGACGAGAACGGCGTGCTGGAGGAGCAGAAGGGCTTTATTCCGTTGGAGAACGGCCTGCTGACCAAGTTGCCTGAGGACGTGGGGCTGGACACCATTGTGCTGGGGGATCTGCCGGTGCGCAGAGCCACTCTGCTCAGCCGCAAGAGCGCCCGAAAGGTCACGGTGGAGTTTGACGATTTTCCCTATCTGGGCATCTGGACAGCTCAGAAGGGTGTTGTCACCAATTACATCTGTATCGAGCCCTGGTCCACCCTGCCGGACGGCCATTTTATGGGCCGCAGGCTCACGGACAAGCCGGGTATCGTTGTGCTGGAGCCCGGGGAGAGCAAAACGCTTACCTTCCGTTCCATATTTGAATAACCAGAGCAGCGACCGCAGAGAACTCTTAAAGTTCTCTGCGGTCGTTGTCGTTATTTGTGACTGCTCAGCGAAGAAGGGTGCTTCCGTCCCCACGGAAAATTGATCAGTATGATGAACACAAAATCCTGTGTCCAAAGTTTTTCTTTTTTCTTACCTCCATTTTACCTGTGCCTGATTGCAAAGCGGAGCTCCTTATGTTATAATTTTTCCCAATTATAAAGGAGAATCAAAATTATGAATGACCCGCTCTTATGGCAGTTGATCTTACAGCTTTTTCTGATCCTCGTTCAAGGCTTCTGTTCCGCGGCGACGACCGCTGTGTTTGAACTGAATGCCGCCGCGCTGCGCGATGACACAGAGAAGGGAGACCGCCACGCGTCAAAACTCCTGAAGCTGGCGGAGTCGCCGGAATGCGCACTGTCCGCGCTTCAGGTGTTCAGCCTGTTTGCCGCCCAGCTGGGCAGCGCCTTTGCGGCCCTGCATCTGGCGGAACGGCTTGCCCAATGGCTGGTGGATGACCGGGGGGTAACGGTGTTGCCCACCGGTGCGCTGAATGCGCTCCTTGCGGCGGCGGTCACGATCGTGCTTGGCTTTGCGACACTGGTGCTGGGCGTGCTGGTGCCGCGGCGCATTGCACTGCAGAAGAGCGACAGAGTCGCTCGCATCACCGGGCCGGTGGTTTTGGTTCTGAGCGCTTTTCTACGTCCGGCAGTGTGGCTGGTCAATGCTGCTGTGGCCGGTGTTCTAAGGCTGTTCGGGATGAAAAATCAGGCCCGTCCGGACAACGCCACGGAGGAAGAGATCCGCATGATGCTGGATGAGAGCGAAGAGGAGGGACTCATCGAGTCCACCGAGGGCGAGATGATCGACAATGTCTTTGAGTTCAACAACATCCAGATCTGTGATGTCATGACTCACCGGGTGGATGTGGAATCCATCGACGTGGAATCTAGCCCGGAGGAGATCACCGAGCGCATCCGGGAGACCGGTTACTCCCGTTTTCCGGTCTATGAACAGGATCAGGACAACATTGTCGGTATGCTCTATGTCAAGGATTATTTCCTGAATCAGGACAAACCCCTGCGAGACATTCTGAAAGAGCCGCTGTTTGTGCCGGACTCGCTGATCTGCGATGACTTGTTTCGGAGAATGCAGAGGGAGCACGTCCATTTTGCCGTTGTCACCGATGAATACGGTTCCTTTCTTGGTGTTGTCACCTTGGAGGATCTGATCGAGGAGATCGTAGGCAATATCTATGATGAATACGACGAGCGGGAGGAGTATATCACCCCTAATCCGGACGGAAGCTGGAACATCAGCGGCCGGGCAGAACTGAAGGATGTAGAAAAGGCGCTGGATCTGGAGCTGCCGGAGCATGAGGATTTTAATACCCTCAGCGGCCTGATCCTCAGCGAAACAGAGGAGATCCCGAGAGATGGCGACCAGTTTACGCTGGATGTGGACGGGCTGCGCATTGAGGTGCTCCGTGTGGAGGATCGGCGGATTGAGGAGACCCGGGTCACCGTTTTAGGTGAGACGGACGAAAAAGAATGAAAACAGGCTCCCGCCAGCGGCGGGAGCCTGTTTTGCTCACTTCTTTAACGGGTTTACTTCGATCACGGTAAGCATTCCGTCCGCTACCCGAAATCGGACGTCAAGATCGGCGAAGGGCATTCCATAGATCCGCTCCGGGTCGTTCTGGTAGGAGGGACGGGGGTCGTTGCGCAATACCTCAATGAGCGCGGTGCGGCACCGCCGGGGCACTTTATCGAGCAGCGCTTGGGGAAAATCTACGTTCAGCATTCGTTCCCAGCCGGAGCTGGTGAAGCCCTCCTTGGCGCTCGGGCGACTGTCGGCATAGGGGAGATACGGCTTGATATCCAGAATGGGGGTGCTGTCCATCAGATCCACGCCGGAAACTACGATCGTCGGACCGTCCGGACTGTTGGGAACGACCCGCACCAGCTTGACGCAGCTCAGTCCAATGGCATTTGGTCGGAAAGGGGAGCGGGTAGCGAATACGCCCATCCGAGTGTTGCCGCCCAGCCGAGGCGGACGCACCGTTGGGGACCAGGTATCGCGCACTGCCGCAGAGAATTGCCAGATAAGCCAAAGGTGAGAGAAGTCCTCCAACCCGCGCAAGGCGTCTGGGTTCCGGTATTCCGGCTCAAATATTACCGCGCCCATGGCGTCCTCCACGACACCGCTTTGGCGGGGAATGCCAAACTTGGTGGGAAAGTCGGTGCGGATATGGGCGATCACGTTCATTTCAAGGGTATCTACCATGGCTGAGTTCATCCTCTCAGGTTGTTTCTTTCGTTTATTATATCGGATATACCCTGAAACGCAAGCGTTGAAGCAAATTACGGAGCAATTTTACAGAAGCCGCCTCATATGGCGCAAAGAACGAAGCATAGAATGTTTCAAAAACCTGGAATAAAAACTGACTACCGAGTCTTTAATAAATGATATTCACAAAAGTGGTTGACGTATTTATGGGGATGTGTTATCTTATAGTCACAGAAAGGAATGAGTCCAATGAACAGGAAACTCACCACCTTCTAAAAACTGGATGCAAGCGGAAGTAAAAACGCAAGAGCCAAATCGGCAGAACCCAATCCAAGCTGTGAGTACAGCATAGCGCAGAGAGCGCCAAGAGGAAACATGAGGTATTTGGACCGAAAATCTGGTAGACTGGCGACGAAAACTTCGACCTAGCTGCAAATCAATAGAAAGAGAGGTAAACAATTGATGTTAGATACTAAGAACCATCAGCAGTAACCCCCATCCGCGCTGGACGGATGGGGGTTGTGTTATTTATATAGGTATGTGCCGCCGCTGGGCGGCTTTTATTTTTGCCGCATTGCTTTTCGGAGAGGAATGTCTCACGCGGAGCTTACCGGATACACAGAGGATCAGCGCCACACGGCTTTTGGTACCCGGGTCAAATTCAGTGGCCGAAGTAAATTGTCAATTGCCAGCAGCGGCGCTGGATGGTACAATACCGGCGAAAGGTGGGATAGCGATGAAACAGTTGGCGATATTCGATCTGGACGGCACTTTGTTTGATACGACT
>USIZ01000039.1 GCA_900554855.1 uncultured Eubacteriales bacterium
TTCCGGTTCAAAGACTGGGTTAACCATGCCCCGGCGGGTGCCGTTCAGCTCCAATGCGCCGTAAAACACATAACTTTGTCCCACCAGCAGCTGCTTGGAAAGATAGGGCTGGTTGAAGAAGGTGAGGGAGAGGGAGGAGGAGTCGTCGAATACAGTGACGTGGGTCACGCTCAGCCCTTTTCGGACATAGCTTGTCCTCGGCGGTTGAGCCACGACAGCGCAGACGCAGACGGTTTCCCCTTCGGGGGCCTGTCGGATGGGCCAGATCTTTCGGCGATCCTCATAGGCGCGGGGATACCACCGAGCCAGATCTCCCAGGGTGGTCAGCCCCAGCCTGGCCAGCGCTTCTGCCTTCTTTGCGCCGATGCCGTTCAATATGCTCACGCTCTGTTCGGCCTGTGTCATGATTCTGCCTCCCTTCCTGCGAATTTCTATATTATAGCACACGTCGCCGCACTGTGCCAATCCGAGGGGCAAAGAACCGGCCAAGAATCCAGCAATTAGGGAAAACGGATGAGATTTGAAAAGAAACGGTGGGAATTTAACGTTTTTCACCTAAAATTTTGTTGCATTCGGAGAAAAATGTGATATGATTATGGTAGCTTGGATTGCTTTTCCAAAAGTCTTTTGTGAAATATGGAGAGAAGAGAGACGATACGTTTCGTATCAATGAGAAAAGGGAGTGTACCTCATGGTTTCTTATAACACCGCAGAGCTACGCCGTCAGAATCGCAATCGTGTGTTTCGTTATATATACAGTTCTGAGACCCCGGTCTCCAAACAGGATGTGGCTCAGAACCTTTCCCTCAGTCTGCCCACCGTGGGCCAGAATCTGCGGGAACTGCTGGACACCGGCCTGCTGGAGTTGCAAGGCACTTTTGACTCTACCGGCGGCCGCAAGCCCAAGGCCATCGGCGTGACTGCCAACTTCAAGTATTCGGTCGGCATCATGCTCTCCAACCGGCATATCCACATTGCCTGCATCGATCTGCGCGCCCATCAGGTGTGCGACCAGGCAATATTCAAGCCCTTCACCGGGGATGAGGCCTACTGCCGTGAACTGGGGCAGACTCTGGAGGACTTCCTGACGGCCAACCACATTGATCGCGAGCGGCTGCTGGGCGTGGGCATTGCACTGCCCGGCATTCCGAATGATGAGCGGGGTGTGGTGGAGCTGTCCCCGGCGGTCAACGCCCGGGAGCTGAATGTTGAGCTGCTGAAAAAGCATATCAACTATCCCTGTTTCATCGAAAACGATGCCAATGCCGGCGGCGTGGCCGAGTGGTGGAACAACAGCGCCAACTCCACCATGGTCTACCTGTCTGTGCAGAAGGGCGTGGGCGGCGCGGTGCTGCTGGACGGCGTGAACTATATGGGCAGCCACCTCCACTCCGGCGAGTTTGGTCATATGTGTCTTGTTCCCGGCGGCCGGGAGTGCCGCTGCGGCAAGCGGGGCTGTCTGGAGGCGTATTGCTCCACCGCCCGGTTCAGCGACGATCTGGGCATCACTCGTGAGGATTTCTTCGCCGGACTGGAAGCGGGCAACAAGGAATATCGGCTGCTCTGGGACGATTATCTGGATCATCTGGCCATCGGCATCTACAATATCCACATTGTGCTGGACTGCGATATTGTGATGGGCGGCGTGCTGGCTCAGTTCATTGAGCCCTATCTGGACGATCTGCGCCGTCGGGTCATTGACATCTCCTCGTTTGATACCGATGCCTCCTACCTGCGCTGCTCCAAGTACCGCAAGTGGACCAGCTGCGTGGGCGTAGCCCTGCACTTCATCGCCGATTTCCTGGATACGATCTGAACTTTATTTTGAAATGATACAGCGCTCTTTTGCGGTTCGCCCGCAGAAGAGCGCTGTTTTTTGTGCAATGTGCTTTTTTACTTTGCGCTTTTAATGTGTTATACTAACTTGAAAAAATTCAGAAATGAGTGAATAGAATGAAAAAATACTCTGGCCCGCTTATGCTGCTACTGACGGCGGCCATCTGGGGCGCGGCCTTTGTGGCGCAGTCTGTGGGCATGGACTATGTGGGTCCGTTTACCTTCAATTCTGTGCGCAGTCTGCTGGGCGGCGTATTTCTGATCCCCTGCATTCTGCTGCTGAAGAGGCTGGGGTTTGTTCGCATACCGGAGCGTCGGGAGGAGCGGCGTGATCTGTTGAAGGGCGGTGTGGTTTGTGGTGTCCTGCTGGGGGTGGCCAGTTCGCTCCAGCAGATCGGCATCGGCTATACCACAGTCAGCAAGGCTGGCTTTATCACTGCCCTCTATGTGGTCGTCGTCCCGATCCTGGGTCTCTTCTTCCGCAAGAAGGTGCCCGGATTGATCTGGGGCTGTGTGGGGCTTTCTGTGGTCGGCCTTTACCTGCTGTGTATGTCCGGCGGCGCATCGCTGGGTACCGGCGACATTATGGTGTGTCTCGGTGCGCTGGCCTTTTCCTTCCACATCCTTGCCATTGATCATTTCGCGCCTAAGGCGGACGGCGTTTTGCTCAGCTGCATTCAGTTTCTGACTGCCGGTGTGCTGTGTGGCATTCCCATGCTGATCTGGGAGAGACCGGCGGTGAGCGCCATTGTCTCCGCATGGCAGCCCATTCTCTATGCGGGCATCCTGTCCTGCGGCGTGGCCTATACCCTTCAAGTGGTGGCCCAGAGACGGACGGAGCCGACGGTGGCTTCGCTGATCCTGTGTATGGAGTCGGTGTTCAGCACGCTGTTCGGCTGGTTGCTGCTGGGGCAGACGCTTTCTTTGCGGGAGATGGGCGGCTGCGCGCTGATGTTCTGCGCCATCCTGCTGGCCAATCTGGTGGGCAGTAAAAAGGATGCTGCGCCGGCACAGGCGGAAGCAGAATAAAGAAAAAGAGCTGCCGCGGGCAGCTCTTTTTATGCTTTTTTGACCAGCCACAGGGTATAAAGCAATGCCGTCAGCGTGAGAACTGCGGCGGAAATAATTTGGAAAATATCCCCGCCTTCCGTGGAAAAGGCACTCAAAGCATTGAGCAGGCTGTGAGTCAGTATGCCGGGCAGAAGGCTTCCGCTCTTCTGGAAAAGTACGGTGAACAGCAGCCCTATGGCGCAGGCATAGCACAGCTGGAGCAGGGTGGGCAGAAGCGCCGCGCCGTTCAGCAGATTGAAAATGTGCCCCAGTCCAAAGCTCAGAGAGGAGATCAGCGCTGCTCGCTTCAGCCCCCGCGGGCGCAGGGCGGTGAACAGCAGTCCACGGAAGAGCACCTCCTCCAGAAAGCCTGTCAGAAGCATGGACAAAATGTAAATGAATGTGTCAACCGGCGGAAAATTCCATTGCATCCCGTGCCACAGGTTGCAGCCGGCCGGCACCGCCAGGGGGAGAAACCAGAGATACTGTCCCGCCGTGCCGCGGAAGCGGCACAGTCCGAGAAATTTCGCCAGGCCCTGATGCCGGATCCAGCTGCCCAATACGAGACAGAGCACACCGCCTGCGAGGACGGTGAACAGATAAGGCGCGCCCAGCCGGGCGGAGACGCTTTCCGATGTACTGAATGTGCATACATAAATGCAGATGCACGCCAGCGCGAAGAAAAGCGGATCTTTTTGATAGAGCTTCGTCATGCGTTCTCCTTTTCGTCTGTGTGGTAAAAAAGGAAGCACATCGCCGATGTGCTTCCTTGGAACTTTGGTACGGGTAGTGGGGGTCGAACCCACACGGATCACTCCACAGGAACCTAAATCCTGCACGTCTGCCAATTCCGTCATACCCGCATACCCTAAAATTTTACCATAGCCCAGTGCGTTTTGTCAATCTGAAAGCGGTTGCGGTCGGCGGCGAATTCCATTATAATAATCCGAGTATGGTAAAGGGGGTATAGGTGTGGATGCACAGGAAGGCAAACTGGAGCGGGCAGTATTTCCGCTTTTGAACTGGTATCAGGAAAATGCACGGGTGCTGCCGTGGCGGACGGATCACACCCCCTATCGGGTCTGGGTGTCCGAGATCATGCTGCAACAGACCCGTGTGGCGGCGGTGATTGGCTATTTTGAACGCTTTATGGCTGCGCTGCCCACGCCCCAGGCACTGGCTGAGGTGCCGGAGGACGCGCTGATGAAGCTGTGGCAGGGGCTGGGCTACTATAATCGTGCCCGGAATCTGCAAAAGGCAGCCCGGCAGATCGTGACGGACTATGGCGGAGAACTACCACCGGACTATGATGCCATTCGCGCCCTGCCCGGCGTGGGCGATTATACCGCCGGGGCGATTGCCTCCATCGCCTTTGGTCTTCCGGTTCCGGCGGTGGACGGCAATGTCCTGCGGGTGATCTCCCGCATTCTGGGGGATGGGCGCGACATTGGCCGGCAGGATACGAAAAACGCTGTGCGGGAGCTGCTGCTGACCGTCATCCCCCGAGAAGCGCCGGGACAGTTCAATCAGGCGCTGATGGAACTGGGCGCTGTGGTGTGCCTGCCCAATGGGGCGCCGCTGTGTGAACAGTGTCCGGTGCGGGAACTGTGCGCTGCACATCTGGAGGAGCGGACTGCGGAGCTGCCGGTCAAGGCGGCCAAAAAGAAGCGCCGCATCGAGGAGCGGCGGGTCTGGCTGATCTTCCGCAATGGCCGGGTGGCGCTGCGCCGTCGGCCGTCCAAGGGACTGCTGGCCGGACTGTGGGAGTATCCAAACGAGCTTGCGGACGATAAGGATTGGCTGGAGCGCTGGCACATCCCTGCCGTTTCCCGGGAGAATGCCGGGACAGGGAAGCATATCTTCACCCATGTCGAGTGGCATATGACGGCGGAGGCGGTATGCGCCGGAGTGGATGACCTTCCGGAGGGATGGATCTGGGCCGGAGCACGGGAACTGGAGCAGGTGTACGCCGTACCCAATGCATTTCAGAGTTTTCGGCCGACGGTGTTGGAGCGGCTGGAGAAATGGAGCGTGACAACATGATCTGTGAGGAATGTCCCCGCTGCTGCGGGGCGGAGCGGACAGAGACAGAGGGGAAGGGCGTCTGCCGGATGCCGTTGGCGCCGGTGCTGGCCCGGGCAGCCCTCCATAAGTGGGAGGAGCCGCCGATCTCCGGCACCCGTGGTTCCGGTACGATCTTTTTCTCCGGGTGCAGTCTCAAGTGCGTGTTCTGCCAGAATGAGCAGATCAGCCGGGACTGCTTCGGCAGGCCGGTCACAATGGCCCGCCTGCGGGAGATCTGCATGGAGCTGATCGCCCAGGGAGCCCATAACATCAATTTGGTCAATCCGACTCACTACGCCCATGCGGTGTCAGAGCTGCTGGAAGAGCCACTCCCGGTGCCGGTGGTGTGGAACACCGGCGGCTATGACCGGGTGGACACCCTCCGGGCGTTGGAGGGGAAGATCGCTATCTACCTGCCCGACCTGAAATATGTGGACTCCGCCCCGGCGGGGCGCTATTCCGGTGCGCCGGACTATCCGGAGACGGCCAAGGCGGCAATTTTAGAAATGTTCCGCCAGACCGGCCCGTGCCGGTATGGCGAGGATGGGATGCTGAAGAAGGGCGTCATCATTCGCCATCTGGTGCTGCCCGGCCAGCTGGAAGCGGCCAAAGAGGTGATGGACTGGGTGAGTGAGCAGTTCCGTCCCGGCGAGGTGCTCTTTTCCCTCATGAGCCAGTATATTCCCTGTGGACACGCTGCCGATTTTGCGGAGATTGATCGCCCGCTGCGCCGGGGTGAGGCCCGGAAAGCGGAGGAATATATGGCTCTGCTGGGGCTGGAGGGCTTCACGCAGGAGCAGACCTCCGCATCGGAGCAGTTTATTCCGCCGTTTGACCTGACCGGAGTGGAGAAGTGTTAACAGATGCCCCGTAAAACAAAGAAAAAGCCTGTCCGGTTCGGACAGGCTGTTTGATATGCAGGAATTAGTCCAGCACGTAGGGCAGCAGAGCGACCTGACGGGCGCGCTTAATGGCGGTGGTCAGCTGACGCTGATGCATCGCGCAGGTGCCGGTGGTGCGATGGGGCAGGATCTTGCCGCGCTCGGAGATATAGCGGCGCAGCTTCTGGGTGTCCTTATAATCGATGCTCTGAACCTTATCCACGCAGAACACGCAGACCTTTCTGCGCTTACGGGAACGATTACGATCGAAAGCCATAACGAAACCTCCTATCATTGAGTGTTGTAGAGAAACGCGTTCAAATTGAACTGCGTTCAGAAATCAAGTTTGATGGGGAGAGCGCTCAGAAGGGCAGCTCGCCGTCATCGTCGCTCAGCTCAGCGAAGTCGCTCACCGGCGCAGAACTCTGGTTCGCGGGGGGAGCGTAGCTGGAGGGAGCGGGGGCATAACCGGAAGAGGCGGGGGCGTAGCCGCTGGACTGCTCGCCGTCCCGACGGGAATCGGCAAAGTAGACATTGTCGGCCACGACTTCAGCGCTGCGGCGCTTGTTGCCATCCCGGTCCTGCCAGTCGCGCATCTGCAGCCGGCCTTCCACCACGGCCATACGACCCTTGGTGAAGTACTTGGACACAAACTCGCCGGTCTGACGCCACGCGACAATATCGATAAAGTCGGTGGTCTTCTGACCGCTGGTCTTGTCGCGGAAGTCCCGCTCCACAGCGAGGGAGAAGGAAGCGACCGCGGTGCCGCTGCCGGTGTGACGCAGTTCGGGGTCGCGGGTCAGGCGGCCCATCAGGATGATACGGTTCAACATAAGAAACGCTCCTCCTTACTCGTCCTTGCAGACGACCAGGGAACGGATCACGCCGTCGGTGATGTTGGCGATACGCTCAACCTCAGCGGGCAGATCGGGAGTGGAGTTGAAGCTGAACAGCACATAGTAACCCTCGGTGATGTGGTTGATCTCGTACGCCAGACGACGAGCACCCCACTCATCAACCTCGGCCAGGGTGCCGTTCTTCTCGATCAGAGTCTTGAAGCGCTCCACCACGGAAGCGATGCCCTCCTCACCCAGAGCGGGATTGATGATCAGCATCAGCTCATAGTTCGCATTAACCTTAGCCATTGATTTGCACCTCCTTATGGACAAATGGCCTCTGCTCTTGGTCAGAGGCAAGGATAAAATAACGCTGCGTGCCGCAATCCGGCACACTAGCTTTTCTATTATACCTGATTTCGCCTTTTTGTCAAGCATAATTTCAAATAAAAGACCGCCGCGGCGCACTCCACTGCGCACACGGCGGTTTTATGGCGAAAAATTGAGTTACCGGGCCAGCTGGGCGGCGGTGACGCTCAGCCGCTCTTCCGGGATCATGCCCCGGAAATAGGGGATCCTGGGCAGGATACCGATGAGCAGCATGCCCAGAATGTAGCAGGCCAGCAGTTCGCCGAGACCGACAGTGGCGGCATTGAAGACCCAGGAGGGGAAGAAGGCGCTGGTGAAGCCGCCCTCAAACCAGGCGATCTCCGCGCCGACGATGACCATGTTGCACAGCACCGGGGGCATGGGAGCCAGCCAGCGGCGCTTCAGCTTGGACGTCCACAGGGCGGCCAGCAGAGTGGCGGCAGTACCGACGATCCAGTCCAGTGCGATGGGAGAGCCGATCAGATTGGCGATGAAGCAGCCAACGGCCAGGCCGGGCACAGCCTCGGGCAGGAAAAAGGGCAGCACGGTGAGTGCCTCGGAAAAGCGGATCTGGACGGCGCCATAGGACAGAAAGGGAAGTGCGAGAGTGAGCACGGCATACAGCGCCGCGATCACGCCGCCGATACACAGGCGGCGGGTCAGGTTGTTTCTCATTTGCAGGATACCTCCATTTTATATTTAGAGTACGGCGAAACAGAAACCGCACAGCGGCTGAAATACAGTCGTTCAGCCGTTTGGACCGGGTGTGGAGAACCGGTCAGCAGGTATCCTATCATATAAAATATACAAATGCAACCTTTCGTTTGCGCTGTGGGCGCAATTGTGCTAAACTGAACAAAAAAGCGAGGAAAAGGGGAAGGGAAGATGAGCAAAGAGCAGATCCTCTCCATCTTGAAGCAGAATGCCGGGCAGTATGTCTCCGGCGAGGAGATCAGCCGCACGTTGGGGATCACCCGGGCGGCGGTGAGTAAGGCGGTGGCCGCCCTGCGGAAGGAGGGCTATGTCATCACCTCTGCCACCAATCGGGGCTATTGTCTGGAGGAAAGTCCGGATCGACTGACCGAGGGCACGGTGCGTCCATGGCTCCATACGGAGAGACTGGGCAAAAATCTGCTCTGCCTTGACTGCATCGACTCCACCAACAACTACCTCAAGCGCCTTGCACTGGAGGGCGCACCGGACGGCACCGTGGCGGTTGCCGACGAACAGACTGCCGGACGCGGGCGGCTGGGCCGTTCCTTCCAGTCCCCGCCGGGGACCGGTATCTATCTCTCGATTCTTTTGCGTCCGTCAGTCGTGCCGGAAAAGGCGGTCAACCTGACTGCCTGCACGGCGGTGGCCATGTGCGATGCGGTGCAGGCCGCAGTGGGAGTGCGCCCTCAGATCAAATGGACGAATGACGTTTTGCTGGACAAGCGGAAGATCTGCGGCATTCTGACTGAGATGAGTGTGGAAGGAGAGACCGGGACGCTTCAGTATATCGTGGTGGGCATCGGCGTCAATGTCAATCAGCAGCTGAGCGACTTTCCGGAGGAACTCCAGTCCGTGGCTGGCAGTGTGGCCATGGCGGCGGGACACCCCATCGACCGGGGACGGCTGGCGGCAGAGATCGTCAACGCCATGGACCGGATGTATGCCGACTGGCTGAAGGGCGTCTGGAGCGTGGATCGCTACCGGGCGGATTGCGCCACGCTGGGCAGGGAGGTACGGGTCATCCGTGCCGGCGGCGAACGGGAGGCTGTGGCCGAGGCAGTGGACGATGAGTTCGGCCTTGTGGTCCGCTACCCTGACGGTACCCGGGAGACGGTGTTCTCCGGCGAGGTCTCTGTCCGGGGATTGGAAGGGTATATCTAAAGAAAAAAGGACAGGAT
>USIZ01000040.1 GCA_900554855.1 uncultured Eubacteriales bacterium
ATCGGCGAAGTAGCACAGGCCGTAGCCGGTGGCCTCGGTGCGTGCCAGGGAGCCGCCGTAGCTCAGGCCCTTGCCGGTCAGAACGCCGGTCCAGCTGTTGGTCAGACGCTTGTACTGGCCGAACATGTAGCCGATCTCGCGGCCGCCCACGCCGATATCACCGGCGGGCACGTCGGTGTCGGGGCCGATGTGCTTGACCAGCTCGGTCATGAAGCTCTGGCAGAAGCGCATGATCTCGCCGTCGGATTTGCCCTTGGCGTCAAAGTCGGAGCCGCCCTTGCCGCCGCCCATGGGCAGGGTGGTCAGAGCGTTCTTGAAGGTCTGCTCAAAGCCCAGAAACTTGATGATGGACAGGGTGACGTTGTCGCGGAAGCGCAGGCCGCCCTTGTAGGGGCCGATGGCGGAGTTGAACTGGACGCGGTAGCCGCGGTTCACCTGCACCTTGCCCTGATCGTCGACCCAGGGCACGCGGAACATGATGATGCGCTCGGGCTCGACGATACGGCCGATGATATTCTGCTGCTCATAGCGGGGGTCGGCCTCCACAACGGGGACCAGAGTCTCCAGCACCTCGTGGACAGCCTCCAGGAACTCGGTCTGCTCGGCATAGCGGGCAGCCAGATCCTCGTAAACTCCGTTCAGATAGGCGTTTTTGATGGACATAAAAAATCATTCCTTCCTTATACGGTGACCGGAGGCCTTGCAGCCTCACGAATCCCTTCTCGGAAGGAACGCATGACTCAAGACCCCTTTGTCTTTTTTGCAGGCTCATTATAGCGCAAAATGAAAGAGAGCGCAAGCGAAAATTCATTTTTTTATAAAAAGAACTAGATTATGCAAAAAAGCTTTCGCATATGAATTAAAATGCAAAACGGGCTGCAATATGCAGCCCATTTTGCAGGAAAATTCTCACATAGGATCGTCGTCGATGGCGGCGGCAGTGTAGTGAACGCCGGTGCCGGTGGCAAAGGGTTTGTCCTCCCGGTCGTCCTGCCAGGCCAGCGCGCCTACATAAGCCATGTTCTTGCCCGCGTGGATGGCGGTGGCGCGGACATAGATCGTGTGTCCAACCAGAGCCGGTCGGGGATAGGAGAGCTGAATGGAGATGGCGGGATTCTGCTTCTGACCTGCATAATACCACGCCAGCGCATTGACGGCCATGCTGATGGCCTCGGCGATCACGCCGCCGTGGACGGCTCCTCCGGGGTTGCGCATCCAGTCTGCCGTCTCATATGAAAAGATCAGCGTCTTGGCTTTTTCGTCACAGCTGACCAGCTGAGGGCACATTTGGCCGCTGAAAGTGTTGGGGGCCTCCTCCGGGATCCGGGTCGCAAAATAGCGCAGGGCCTCCTCCATTGTCTGTTTTTCCGCTTCTGCCATGGGTATGCTTCACTCCTTAAAGAGTTCCCTTATTGATATAAAATAGTTTAACATAGTTTACCGCAAAAGAAAAGTGAGAAAAGGGCTTTACATTATTGATTTAGTGTGCTAGTATACAAAAGTAAATTTCAGACCCCATGAGGAGGAAATAGAACATGAAAAAGCTTTCTAAACTGACTGCACTTGTGCTGGCGCTGGCCATGGCCTTTGCTCTGGCATCCTGCGGCGGCAATAGCGCTTCCACCACCGGCTCCGCGTCCAAGTCCGAGGCGCCTGCGGCTTCCGCGTCCGGTTCCGGCGACAAGTCTGCCGCCGATGCATCCGATGCTGAGAGCGACCTGCAGTATGTGAAGGACAAGGGCACTCTGGTGGTCGGTATCACCGACTTCGAGCCCATGGACTACAAGGACGACAGCGGCGAGTGGGTCGGCTTTGATGCCGACATGGCCCGCGCCTTTGCCGAGAGCCTGGGCGTTCAGGTCGAGTTCGTCGAGATCAACTGGGATAATAAGATCCTGGAGCTGGGCAACAAGAGCATCGACTGCGTCTGGAACGGCATGACCCTGACGGATGAGGTCACCAGCTCTATGGAGTGCACCAACGCTTACATGAATAACACGCAGGTCGTCGTTGTGCCCAAGGAGAATGTCGATCTGGATTCGATGGAGCTGCTGTCTGAGCTGACCTTCGCGGTGGAGTCCGGCAGCGCCGGTGAGGAGCAGGCTCAGAAGTTTGAGTTCAGCAATACGCCCGTGGAATCTCAGGCCAATGCCCTGATGGAGGTTGCCGCCGGCACCTCCGACGCCGCGATCATCGACTCTCTGATGGCCGGCGCCATGGTGGGCGAGGGCACCGGCTATCCCGATCTGGTCTACACCGTCTCTCTGAATAAGGACGAGGGTGAGCAGTACGGCGTCGGCTTCCGCAAGGGCTCCGATCTGGCCGCCGCACTGAACGACTTCTTCTCTGCCTCCTACAAGGACGGCAGCATGACTGAAATCGCCGACACCTACGGCGTGCAGGCTGCGCTGATCGAGCAGTAATCAAGACACTGAAATTGGATCCGCAAAAACAGAGGGCGCACCCCGCTCTCTGTTTTTGCCCGTCTTTAGAATGCGTAAGGTGAGTTCATGGAACTGATACAACAGCAATTCCCCATCGTCATCAATGCTCTGAATGTGGGCTTTCTCCAGACCCTGAAGCTGTTTTTTGTGACGCTGATCGGTGCGATCCCGCTGGGCCTCATCATCTCCTTTGGCTCCGGCTCCAGCTTCAAGCCGCTGAGTCTGCTGTGCCGCTTCATCGTCTGGGTGGTGCGGGGCACGCCGCTGATGATCCAGCTGCTGATCTTTTACTACTTTCCCGGCATGGTGCTTAAGAACAACATCTGGGGCAGCGGCGAGGCGGGGCGCTTTATGGCCGCGGCCATCTCCTTTATTATCAACTACGCCTGCTACTTCTCCGAGATCTATCGGGGCGGCATTCAGGGCGTGCCCAAGGGGCAGCAGGAGGCCGGTCTGGTGCTGGGCATGACCAAGACCCAGATCTTCTTCAAGGTCACGCTGCTTCAGATGATCCAGCGCATCGTGCCCCCCATGTCCAACGAGATCATCACCCTGGTCAAGGACACCTCCCTCTCCCGCATCATCGCCTTGCAGGAACTCATCTGGGCAGGCCAGTCCTTCATGAAGGGCAATCAGGGCATCTCCGGCGCCATCTGGCCGCTGTTTTTCACGGCGGTCTATTACCTGCTGTTCACCGCCGTGGTGACGCTGCTGCTGGGACGGCTGGAGAAGAAACTGGATTATTTCCGCTGAGGAGGTGGACGCTATGCCTATTCTTGAGGTCAAAAATATCTGTAAATCCTTCGGCAGCACTGAGGTGCTGAAGGGGATCAGCTTTTCGCTGGAGCAGGGGCAGGTGGTCTCCATCATCGGTTCCTCCGGCAGCGGCAAGACGACGCTGCTGCGGTGCATCAATATGCTGGAAAAGGCCACAAAGGGGCAGGTGCTGGTCAATGACGAGGTCATTTTCGACGCCGCTGACCCGGCCACTCAGAAGGATCGGGAGATGCGCAAAAAGCGCCTGCACTTCGGTTTTGTGTTCCAGTCCTTCAATCTGTTCCCCCAGTACACCGCGCTGAAGAACGTCATGCTGGCGCCGGAGCTGGCGGCGAAGGAGCGGCCGGACTACAAACAGAACCGGAAGGAGATCCACGCCCAGCTGGAGCGGGAGGCCCGGGGCTATCTGGAGCAGGTGGGTCTGGGCGACAAGGTGGACAATTATCCCTACCAGCTCTCCGGCGGACAGCAGCAGCGGGTGGCCATCGCCCGGGCGCTGGCCATGAAGCCGGACATCCTGTGCTTTGACGAGCCCACCTCCGCGCTGGATCCCGAGCTCACCGGCGAGGTGCTGCGGGTCATCCGAGGTCTGGCAGATCAGAATACCACCATGATCATCGTGACCCACGAGATGGCCTTTGCCCGGGATGTGGCCGATCAGGTCATCTTTATGGACGGCGGTGTCGTGGTGGAGCAGGGAGACTCCAGGGAGATCATCAATCATCCCAAGGAAGAGCGTACCAAGCAGTTCCTGTCCCGATTCACGGAGCAATAAAGCGTCTTATAAGGGCTGGCCCTTACAGGTGCCAGCCCTTTTTGCATGGGAATGCGGGTGTTGTTCTGCCGAACAGCTTTTGTGCCATTCTGAAGACGCAGCTGTCCCTCTGCGTCACTCTGAGGATTTCCACAAGCAGAATGCCTCGTGGCGTAGACGGGTGCTTTAAGCTTCTTCGCTTCGCTCAGGAGGACAGACTGAAAGTTTGCAGGGGCTGTGCCGAAGGCTCGCCCCTTAAGGGGAAGGCTTTGGTATGGTGCGGACTGCTTGTTGGTTTGAAGCAGGGGGAAGCTTTCTCTTGATAAGTGCCTAATAAAAAACGGTTCGAGTGCAAAACTCGAACCGTTTTTTCATATGTGGATTGTTTTACTTACCGCTTCGCCTTCTTGGCGACCTTGAGCCGGGCCATGGCGCGGCTCAGGGCAGCTTCAGCGTTGGCGACGGTCTGGTCGTCTTTGCGGGCCTTGATGAGGGCCTCGGCGCGCTCCTTGGCGGCCTCGGCGCGGATGGCGTCGATCTCGGAGGCCAGCTCGGCAAAGTCCACCAGAATGGTCACCTTGTCGCCGGCCACGCGGGCCATGCCGTCGCCCACGGCCAGCTCCTTCG
Organism: uncultured Eubacteriales bacterium; assembly: GCA_900554855.1. Classification (GTDB taxonomy): domain Bacteria; phylum Bacillota; class Clostridia; order Oscillospirales; family Oscillospiraceae; genus UMGS1766. Next base: position 4,603 of record USIZ01000040.1, read on the forward strand.
TCTCACCGTTCACGGTGAAGCGGAGCTCGCCGGCGCTGACGGCATACACCGTCGGCACATGGTCGGCCAGAATGCCCACCATGCCGTCCAGCGTGGTGAACACCAGCGATTCGCAGGGGCCGGTGTAAAAGTCCCGGCGAATGGATGAGATCCGCAGAGTGAAAGTTTTCATCTTCGCACCCCGAATCGTCAGTTCTCAGCGGCCAGCTGCTCGGCTTTCTTCTTGACGTCCTCAATGGTGCCCACGTTGAAGAAGGCCAGCTCGGGATAATCGTCCATTTCGCCGTTGATGATGGCCTTGAAGCCGGCCACCGTGTCCTCCACGGGGACATAGACGCCCTTGACGCCGGTGAAGTTCTCAGCCACATGGAAGGGCTGGGACAGGAACCGCTGGATCTTACGGGCGCGGCTGACGGTCAGCTTGTCGTCCTCGTCCAGTTCCTCCATGCCCAGAATGGCGATGATGTCCTGAAGCTCTTCGTAGCGCTGGAGGACGGCCTGCACCTGACGGGCCACGTTGTAGTGCTCCTCGCCCACCACGTCGGCCTCCAGAATACGGGAGGTGGACTCCAGGGGATCGACGGCGGGATACAGACCCTGCTCGGCGATCTTACGGCTCAGAACGGTGGTGGCGTCCAGATGGGCAAAGGTGGCGGCGGGCGCGGGGTCGGTCAGGTCGTCGGCGGGGACGTAGACGGCCTGCACCGAGGTGATAGAGCCGTCCTTCGTGGAAGCAATACGCTCCTGCAACTCGCCCATCTCGTTGGCCAGGGTGGGCTGATAGCCCACGGCGGAGGGCATACGGCCCAGCAGAGCGGAGACCTCACTGCCTGCCTGCAAATAACGGAAGATGTTATCGATGAACAGCAGCACGTCCTGATGCTGCTGATCGCGGAAGTACTCCGCCATGGTCAGACCGCTCATAGCCACGCGCATACGGGCTCCGGGGGGCTCGTTCATCTGACCAAAGACCAGCGCGGTTTTTTTGATTACGCCGGACTCGTTCATCTCGGTCCAGAGGTCGTTGCCCTCGCGGGTACGCTCTCCGACGCCGGTGAAGATGGAATAGCCGCCGTGCTCCTGAGCCACGTTGGTGTTAAGCTCCTGGATCAGCACGGTCTTGCCGACACCGGCGCCGCCGAACAGGCCGATTTTACCGCCCTTGGCGTAGGGGCAGAGCAGGTCGATGACCTTGATGCCGGTCTCCAGGATCTCCACAGCGGGGCTCTGGTCGGCAAAGGACGGGGGATCACGATGGATGGGCCAGCGTTCGCAGTCCTCGGGGAACTCCGCGCCGCCGTCGATCGTCTCGCCCAACACATTAAACATACGCCCCAGGGTCTCGGGGCCGACGGGCACACTGATGGCGCTGCCGGTGGCAGTGACGATCATATCCCGCGCCAGACCCTCCGCCGCGTCCAGCAGGATGCAGCGGACGGTGCGGCCGCCCATGTGCTTGGCCACTTCCATGACCAGCTTTTTGCCCTCCACCTCAACGGTCAGGGCCTCTTTGATCCGGGGGAGGTAGTCGCCGTCAAAGACGACATCGACCACAGGTCCAATGACCTGTGAGATCTTTCCTTGTTTCATCTGTACCTCCATCACGCGCCTTGCGGCGCGAACAAATTGGGATTAAGCGCACGCCTTTCGTGCGCCGCCGCTCCGGCCCGCCGGGCGGATCGGAACGGATGCAGGTCAGCTTTGCTCCTGTGCCGCCGCGCCGCTGACAACCTCGGTGATCTCGGTGGTGATGGCGGCCTGACGGATGCGGTTATATTGCAGCGAGAGCTGGCTGACGATCTCCTTGCCGTTTTCGGTGGCGCTGTCCATGGCGCTCATACGGGCGTTCTGCTCGGCGGCGTAGGACTCCACCATGGTGCCGTAGAGCATGCCCTTGACGTAGTTGGGCACCACCTTGCGCAGCACCTCGGAAGGGGAGGGATCGAAGTTCTCGATATACGTCTCCGTTTCGTGTACGTTGGCGTCCGGGAACATATTGCCCTTCAGGGGCAGCAGCTGGATCATCCGGGTCTCGGCGGTCATGGCGTTCACCATTTCGGTGTAAACCACATGGACGGCGTCCAGCTCACCCTTCAGGAACAGTTCGATCACATGATTGGCCAGATTCCGGGCCAGCCAGACGGAGGGGTTGCCGGCGGAGAAGCAGTAATTCTGATCCATTCGGAACGCCAGCTCCGGGTGACGGGCAAAGTAGTTCCGGCCGGACTGACCGATGCAGAAGAGAAGGTCCTTGTCCGACTTCTTCAGCTCCGTCTCCGCCACCTTGCAGACGTTGTGGTTGTACGCGCCGGCAAGGCCGCGGTCGGAGGTGATGATGATGTAGCCGTGGCGGATCTGATCGGCCGGAATATCACGGTCGGTGGCGAAGAAGCGTTCGTTGTTCAGATCCGTGTGGACAATGATCTTGGCGATCGCCCGCTGAAGGGAGTCAAAGTAGGGCTCCGTCTCCGCCAGCGTCTTGCGGGCCTTCTTCAGCTTGGAGGAAGCCATCAGATACATGGCGTTGGTGATCTTCATGGTCTTCTGCACGCTGGTGATCCGGGTGCGGATGTCTCTCATGCTTTCCATGAAATCACCTGCTCTTAAACTGTCTGACTGCGCTCAGTACCTGCTCCTTCAGCTCGTCGGAGATCTTGCCGGTGTCGGTGATCTCGGAGACGATCTCGGGGTGCTCGGTCTCCATAAAGGTCATCAGGTCATCCTTGAAGGCCTCCATCTTGTCGGCCCCCACGTCCACCAGCAGCTTTTCATTGGCGGCGCAGAGCAGAATGACCTGCTTGGCCACGCTCATGGGATGATAGAGGGGCTGCTTCAGCAGCTGGTACAGGCTGCGGCCATAGTCCAGCATATTGCGGGTGGCCTCGTCCAGATCAGAGCTGAACTGGGTGAAGGACTCCATCTCGCGGTACTGGGACAGGTCGATACGCAGGGTACCGGCCACTGTCTTCATGGCCTTGGTCTGGGCCTTGCCGCCGACACGGGACACGGACAGGCCCACGTTGACGGCGGGACGCTGACCGGAGTGGAACAGATCGCTCTCCAGGAAGATCTGACCGTCGGTGATGGAGATGACGTTGGTGGGAATGTAGGCGGACACGTCGCCGGCCTGGGTCTCGATGATGGGCAGAGCCGTCATGGAGCCGCCGCCGTACTTCTCGTCCCGGCGGCAGGCGCGCTCCAGCAGACGGGAGTGCAGATAGAACACGTCGCCGGGATAGGCCTCACGTCCTGGGGGGCGCTTGAGCAGCAGAGAAATTGCACGGTAAGCCTGTGCGTGCTTGCTCAGATCGTCATAGATGATGAGCACATCCTTGCCCTCGTCCATGAAGTGCTCGCCGATGGCGGCGCCGGAGTAGGGGGCAATGTACTGAAGGGTGGCGGGATCGGACGCAGTGGCGGAGACCACGATGGAGTAGTCCATGGCGCCATGGGTCTTGAGGGTGTTGACGATCTGCGCGACCGTGGAGGCCTTCTGGCCGATGGCCACATAGATGCAGATGACGCCGTTGCCCTTCTGGTTCAGAATGGTGTCCACAGCCAGAGCGGTCTTGCCGGTCTGACGGTCGCCGATGATCAGCTCACGCTGGCCGCGGCCGATGGGGAACATGGAGTCGATGGCCAGAATACCGGTCTGCAGAGGCTGATTGACCTCCTTACGGGTGATGACGCCGGGGGCCTTGTGCTCAATGGGCCGGTAGTCGTCGGCCTTGATCTCGCCCTTGCCGTCGATGGGAGCGCCCAGCGCATCTACCACGCGGCCCAGCATGGCGTCGCCGACGCCGATGCCGGCGCGCTTGCCGGTGCGGACCACGCGGCTGCCTTCCTTGATCTCGACATCGCTGCCGAACAGAATGACGCCGATGCTGTCGGTGCGCACATCCTGCACCATGCCCTTGACGCCGGAGTCAAAGATGACGATCTCGCCATAGGCGGCGTGGTCAATGCCGTCGATGCGGGCGATGCCGTCGCCTACGGACTGGACGGTGCCGATCTCCTGGAACTCGGCGTTCAGATCGAAGTCCTCGATCTCTGCCTTCAGGATGGAGATGATGCCCTTTTCGCTGGCGGTCTTGACCGTGCTCAGCCGCTGCTGGAGCTGAGCCAGACGGCCCTTGGCGCTCCAGTCATACTCCTCGTTGCCGGCAGTCAGCTTGAAGCCGCTGACCAGCGTGGGATCTTCCTTCATCTCAAAGACGACGCCCTCCTCGCCGTAGCGGTGGGCGACGAACTGCTTGATGCCGTCCAGCTGCTCCTCGGTGGGAGCGGTGACGTAGCGCAGCG
>USIZ01000041.1 GCA_900554855.1 uncultured Eubacteriales bacterium
CTGCACAGCAGGTGCCCGCCCGGTTCGAGAATTTTTTACAGGTCGATGCGGCCGAAATAGGTGTCGTTGATGACATAGTAAGCGGCGCTGTCTTCCGGCTTCAGATAGACGCGGCAGGACATGACGGCGGTGCGCTTGTGCTCCTCCTTGAAGGAAGCCTTGGCCTGATTGGCCAGATCCTCCATGTCGATCTCCTTACCGGCAAACTGAACATAGTACTCCGGCTTCTTGGGGGTGACCTTCTTGGTGGTCTCCACAACGGCCTGAGCAGCGTCAGAACCGGCTTTGACGGCTTTCTTGACTGTGGGGGCGGCGGCCTTCTTTGCCTTGCTTACGACGGGCTTTGCGGCATCCGCCACGACGGCGGCGGCGTCGCCGATCATATCGGTGGCCTTTTCCGTGGCCTTCTTCATGCCCTCAAGGATCTCTTCGCTGGTTTTCTTTGCCATAATGCTGGCTCCTTTCCACTTCCTATGTGATACAGTGATACAGTGATACAGTACAGATGGGTGTCAGATGGACATCATGCGGCACTTGTCGAGCAGATCGAAATCCAGGCTCTTTTCGCATTGTAGTCCTTCTTCGATGTCGATATCAACGATTTTGTTGTCCTTCATCACGATAATGCGCTGGGTCTTGCCTTCCATCAGTGCGGTAACGGCGGCACAGCCCATCTTTGTGGCCATGACGCGATCCTGAGAGGAAGGGGAGCCGCCGCGCTGGACGTGCCCCAAAATGGTGATGCGGGTGTCCACACCGGTTTCCTCAACGATCTTGTCGGCGACCTGCTGGCAGGACATGGGATAACCCTCCGCCACAATGATGATGTGGTGGTTGCGGCCGTTGATGCGGCCCCGGCGCACCTTTTCAATGACGGTGGTCTCGAAGTCGGAGGGACGTTCGGGTACCAGAATGGCTGCTGCGCCGACGCTGGCGCCAACGGCAAGCGCCAGATGGCCGTGGTGGCGGCCCATGACCTCTACCACGGAGCAGCGGGCGTGGGACTGCATGGTGTCGCGCAGTTTATCAATGGCGTTGATGGCCGTGTTGCAGGCGGTGTCAAAGCCGATGGTGTAGTCGGTGCAGGAAATATCGTTATCAATGGTGCCTGTGACGCAGACGCAGGGCACGCCCAGCCGGGACAGCTCCTGTGCGCCGCGGAACGTGCCGTCGCCGCCGCAGCAGATCAGGCCGTCAATGCCCAGAAAACGGCAGTTGTCTGCCGCACGCTGGCGGTACTCCGGGTCAAACATCTCCTGGCAGCGGGCGGTATAAAGCATGGTGCCGCCCTTCATGAGCAGACCGTCCACATCCCGGGCGGTCAGCACGCGGAAATCGTTGCTGATCAGTCCGGCGTAACCGTGGAGAATGCCAAGTACTTCAATGTCATTGGCGATGCTCATGCGGGTAACGGCGCGGATGACCGCATTCATGCCGGGGGCATCGCCGCCGCTGGTCAGAATGCCGATGCGGCGAATTTTCTTCTTTTCAGCCATAGGAAAAACCTCCTGATTGTTGAAGGATCTCACTGATTACATGGTCATTCTAAACCAGCCTTCGTGAAAATTCAATAGTTGGAAGGCTTTGGATAGGAGATTCTTGTGCATTTTGTTGAAACAAACAGAGGAGGCCGCTTTCTGCGGCCTCCCCTTTGGCTAAAATTGACTTAACGAAAAGTGGTTTTTATTAGAAGATTCAATGGTTTTCGCCATTTTGCCCGGTGAAAAATTAAAAAATCATTCATACCGCAGGGCGTCGATGGGGTTCAGATTTGCGGCTTTGACCGAGGGGACAAGACCGAAGATGATGCCCACCACCATGGAGAATACAACTGCCACCAGAATGGCCGGCGTGCTGATGGCCACGGGCACCGCGGCGATCATGGAGATGACCCGGGCCAGGATGATGCCGGCAATGATGCCCAGCAGTCCGCCGATGCTGCTCAGCATGGCGGCCTCGGTCAGGAACTGACCGAGAATGGTGCGCCGCCGGGCGCCGAGTGCCTTCTTCAGGCCAATCTCCCGGGTGCGCTCGGTGACGGACACCAGCATGATGTTCATGACGCCGATGCCGCCCACCAGCAGGGAGATGGAGGCGATGCCGATGAGCATGGTGTTGGTGGAGGAGCTGAGCTGCTGGAGCTGGCTGGCTTCGTCGGCCAGATCCTTACTCTGATACTGCACTTCCTCACCATCCATGGTGACGTTGGTAAGATAGCCGTTGAGCAGATCGGCAGTCTGCTTGCCCGCCCGGGTCATGTCGTCGGTACTGGCGGCACGGATGAGCACGGACTGGGGTTCGTCATACTGGAACACCACCGGCCACATTTGGTCGGGCAGATACACCTTGCCGTTGGAGCTCTGATTATAGGTGTAGTAGTCCTGCATGGAGTTGATGACCGGCTCGAACTGACTCTTCTGACTGACCACGCCGATTACAGTGAAGGGCTGACCCATTACGTCCAGAATGGCGCCGATGGGGTTGGCACCGCCGAAGGCGTCTGCAGTGGTCTCGTCGATCAGACAGACGTTTTTGCTCTGGGTCAGGTCGGCGTTGGAGAACCCCCGGCCCTTGGTGACCTGCAGTCCTGCGGTGGCGATATAATCGCCGTCCACGCCGTAGACAGAGCCGCTCAGGCTATTGTTCAGGTAGAACAGACTGTCACAGTAGTCACGGCTGTGGAAGAAGCTGGCCTGCTCCACGCCGTCCAGCGCAAGCACCTTCTCCTTGACGGAGTCGCCGAAGGTGGGCACGCCCTCCGGGGGCGTGGAGTAGCTGAAGTCGGCGGGGTAGTTGTTCTGATAGAGCTGGACCGTCACCGTATTGGTGCCGGAGCCGATCAGATTGTTCTTGATCTGCTCATTGGTGCCCTTAATGGTGGACACAATGGCGATGATGGCGGCGATGCCGATGATGATGCCCAGCATCGTCAAAAAGGAGCGCATTTTGTGCGACCAGCTGCCTTTCAGGCAAAGGCGGATATTTTCTAACATACTGCTTTGCCCTCCCTTAATACATACTTGGATAGTCGGCGTCGATGACCGGCGCACCTTCCTTGACGGCCTTGCCGTAGGGGAAAGCGATGCGGTCATCCATCGTCAGGCCACCCCGGATCTCCACCATGGAGCCCCAGACCGTCTTGCCGGTGGCGATATACTGCTTTTCCAGCTTGTTCTGGTCATTGGCCTTCATCACATAGCTGCCCTGCTCATCTTTGCGGACATACATCAGCTCCAGATAGCTGCCGCCATCGGAAGAGTCGTCGTCCATCAGGGTGATCTCGCAGTATTCACCCACGGTCATCTGCACGTCGGGATCGTCCACTGTGGCATAGACCGGGTAGTAGGAGTTGTTGGGGTTGTCATTGCCCCAGCCAAAGCTGCCGTCCACCGGGGATGTGCCGATCTCGGTGACAGTGGCGGTGGTGGATGTGCCGGATGTGTAGGTGTTCACATTGAGGGTGTCGCCCACGGCCACGGTGTTCAGACTCAGCTCACCTACATAGGCGGTGACGGTGAAGTTTTCACTGCCCTTGACCGTGAGAAGGGTGTCTCCGGCGGCCAGCGAGGAGGCATCCTTCACTTCGGTGACAACGCCGTCAATGGCGGCCAACACCTCGCCGTGCTCACTGACCAGCTGATCCTGCTGGTAGGTGATCTGGGCGGATTCCAGATCGAGCTGATAACCGGCCAGCTGCTGCTGGGCCTGCTTGACCATGTCAGCCAGATCCTTCTTGGAGTACATATAATTCTCGGAGCCGTCCGGCGTGTAGCCGTCCTCATACACGGTTTCATAGCGTTCATACGGTACGGGAGTGCAGGAGGTGAACTGACCATAGGAGGGATGGGAAATGGAAAAGTCAAAGCTCACGCCGTCGCCGGTAAAGCTCAGACCGGCGCCCAGCGTCCAGTCGGAGAAGGAGAGGGCCGCAGGGGCAGCGGAATCCTCACCGGGGGTATTGCCCGCGCCGGGAGCGGCGGAGGAGAGCATGCTGCCGTCCACATACCAGCTGCCATAGAGCGTATCGTTCTCATAGAGCTGGAACTCGGCTCCGGCCTGCTTCTGGGCCAGCAGCTCCAGAAATGCGGCGGTGACAACAGTCTCACCGGTGCAGAGGTAGGTCTGACCGTCTCCGGCGTAGTCATTGATGTCGATGCGGCTGCGAATAGCCAACTCCCCGTGGTCGATGACCTTTTCTGTGGGCTGGGGGGCATCCTCGGAGGGCTTCAGGGACTGATATTTGCTGATGTCCCGGTTGGTCTGGGCGATCTGGGTTTCCAGCACCGCAATGCGGGATCTGTCGGACTGGAGGGTGAGCTGATAGGAGGTGGTGTCATACACCATCAGCACATCGCCCACATGGACGGTGTCACCCTCGCTGACGTTAATGGATTCGACCAGACTGTCCTTCAGCGGCACATTCTGCATCTTGCCGGTGGAGACGTTGCCGGTGAGCTGGGTGCTGTCGCCCCAGTAGCTGCTGGTCAGATTACTGACGGGATAGACTTCCACGGACTTGGCGTTTTTGCTGCGCCAGAATACGATGCCGCCCACGATCAGGGCAGCGACGAGGACGCAGCAGACCACGGAGATCACGATCTTGCGTACTTTCTTCATACCGGGGCACCTCCCATGTGGTCAGAGAGCCGACCGTCCCGGATCATCAGCTGCCGGTGGGCATGGTTGGCGATCTCCTGCTCGTGGGTGATCATGACGATGGTGACGCCCTCCTCGTTGAGCTGACGGAACAGCTCCATGACCTGCTCGCCGGAGGCGGTGTCCAGTGCGCCGGTGGGCTCGTCGGCCAACAGCAGGCTGGGCTTCATAACCATGGCCCGGGCGATGGCCACCCGCTGCTTCTGACCGCCGGAGAGCTGAGTGGGCTTGAAGTGGAGGCGGTCGCCCAACCCGACCCGTTCCAGCGCCTTGCGGGCGCGCTCCATACGCTCCCGGCGGTGCACACCGGCGTAGAGCATGGGCAGGGCTACGTTATCCAGCGCCGACTCCCGGGGGAGCAGATTGAAGTTCTGAAATACAAAGCCGATGGTGCGGTTGCGCAGGGCGGACAGCTCGGCGTCCGTCTTGCCGGAGATGTTCTCGCCGTCCAGAATATAGGTGCCGGAAGTGGGCACGTCCAGGCAGCCGATGATGTTCATCAGCGTGGACTTGCCGGAGCCGGAGGGGCCCATGATGGCCACATATTCTCCGGCCTCCACCTGAAGGTCGATGTCAAAGAGCACCGGCACCTCCAGCTTGCCCTCACCGTAGCTTTTATTGATGTTCTGAAGGTCCAGGATCATAGCGGCACCTCCTTATCCGACTGCGGTGTCTTCACCGCCGATCGGCGCGGCGTCGGCGGAGCCTGCTCCGTCATCCATGCCGGTCTCGCCATCCATGCCAAAGTCTTCGTCCATGTCTGTACCGTCGCCGATTCCCATGCCATCGTCCATGCCGCCCATTTCGGAGTCGTCAAAGACGTATTCGGTAGTGGTAGCGGCGCCGACGACGCAGTCGGTGTCCGGCCAGGCCAGATAGTCGCTGTTGGCCAGACCGGAGACGATCTGATACTCGTCCAGATCGCTGTCATACTCGCCCAGCTCCACGCTGCGCTTCTCCAGCTTGGCTCCGCCCTCCTTGGCGGCCCAGACGTAGGCACTGCCGTCATCCTCCTGAACGATCCAGCCGCTGTTCAGCCAGATGCCGTCCTTCACCGTGGCCTGACCGTGGTCCGGCTCGATGGTGACGTGCTGGCCCAGCATCAGGCCGTCGATGCTCTCCAGATTCACATAGAAGGCATACTTGGAGGCACGGTTGTCGGAGGAGTCGTAGTAGACGTTGCTGTCTGCAGAAGCCTGAGTGTCGATGGTGGAGATGGTGCCGTTCCAGTACTGAGTCGGATCCACCCGGGAGCGGACGATGACGGGCATATCCTGATAGATGCCCTGAATGGTCTGCTCGCTGATCTTGCCCTTGACCCGCAGGTCGCCGCTGGCGAGGATCTCAATATAGGTGTTGCTCTGAGAGCCGTCGGAGTTGGTCAGGCCGCCGGAGAGCAGCAGATCCAGATCGGCGATGGACTCCACGGTGCCGTCCATGCCGGCGGTCACGGTGGCGCTGTCGATGGAGGCCTTCAGCTTGTCGATCTCCGCCTGCTTGGATTTGACATTGTACTCCGTCTGGGCGATCTCGGCCTGAAGATCCTGAATCTGGGCGGAGTAACTGGGCTTATCTGCGCTGGAGGCTGCCTTCATATCTTTTTCCAGCTGAGTGATCTGGCTCTGATCGTTGGAGATGGTGGTGTTCATCTTCTCGATCTCCAGCTCTGCCTGCTGGATCTGCAGGTCGATGCTCTGGGTGTCATAGGTGAAGAGGGGGGTGCCCTTCGTCACCTGCTGGCCCTCCTGCACCAGCAGCTCCTTCAGGGTTTTGCTGGTGTCGAACGCCACCTTTTCTGTCTTTTGGGTCTCCACCACGCCGCTGTAACGGTTGGCAAGGCCGGTGGATGCGGCGTTGACGTCATTGACGCTCTGGACGAATACTCCGCCGGTGGTGCCGGAAGAGCGACCGTGAAACAGCCAGACGAGCAGTCCGGCCACAGCCAGAGCAATGACGATCACAACGACCAGTACGATCTTTTTCTTGCGAGTCATAGTTATCACCTCTGATTTTAATGATGGTTCTACGATTTTACAGCTTCATCATACCATATAAAAGCATGGAAAAGTATTAAGAACGCCTTAAAAACTTTATGCAAATCCTTACAAATTTGTGCAGTTTGTGCCGGAATCGACCGCCCATGCGTGTCTCAGCATTTCCAGTTCATCCATGCGGATGCAGTTTGGAAAGCTGCCCTCGGACACGCCCTGTACGCAACGGTCATAGTCCATCCAGTCAACGCGCTCCACTTCCTCTTTTTGGAGCGTCAGCGCTTCCGGCTCCACATCCCGCCAGAGGGCGTAGACCCGGCTGACCTGATTGTCGTGGAAGGGTCTGCCGTGAAACGCGGACTCATACTCAAACCGCCGTACGCCGCAGAGAATCAGCTCCTCTGGCCGGGCCTGAAGCCCCAGCTCCTCCCGCAGCTCCCGCAGGGCAGAGGGGATAAAGTCCGCTCCGGCGGGGATATGCCCGGCGGAAGAGATGTCATAGCAGCCGGGATAGGAGTCCTTTTCCATGCTGCGCTTTTGCAGCAGCACCTGCACCTGTCCCTCTCTTCGGCGCAGCAGCCAGAGGTGAGCGGTGCGGTGGCGAATGCCCTCCCGATGGGCGGTCTCCCGGTCAATGACGGCACCGGTGGGGATCCCGTTTTCATCTACAATATCCAGAAGTTCCATAAATTTCTCCCACTTTCTGCAACTCAAAATATGAAAATCGATGAAAAAAGCTGATAATTGAATTATAGCACTCTCTGAGAGAAATGAATAGTAAATTCTTCTGGAATTTCGAGAAATTAGACGAAATCCGCGAAAATCTGAATTGATTTTTTACCATCCCTCTGGTAAACTGATTTTAGTTAGTAAAGCGTCACGGAGACAAACAGGATAACTTTTGCCCCCATGACGCACTTTTTTTGGGAACAAAGGAAAGGATGGTAATACCAATGGCTATCGAACGTACTTACGAAGCCGGCTGGCGTGTTGGCACCTATGAGGCCTATAAAGAGCGTCTGCTGAATATGAAGCCCAACGTGTATCTGCACGGCAAGAAGGTCGACCGCTCCAACGGCGTCGAGGGCGAGGGCCGCGATCTGGCTGACTGGATCGTCGGCGGCACCTATGTTATGGGCAAGTGCTATGAGACCGCCAACGATCCCCGTTATGAGGACGTCTGCGTGGCTAAGAGCCATATCACCGGCCACTACATCAACCGCTCCACCCACATCCACCACTCCGTGGACGACCTGCTGAAGAAGCAGCTGATGACCCGTCTGATCTGTCATCGTGTCGGCGGCTGCATGCAGCGCTGCATGGGCTCCGATGCTCTGAACGCGATCTTCTCCGTGGCCTATGACTGCGACAAGGCCTGCGGCACCCAGTATTTTGAGCGCCTGAACAAGTACATCGAGTACTGTCAGGAGAACGATCTGGTTTGCAACTGCGCCCAGACCGACGTGAAGGGTTCCCGTAACCCCAAGTACAAGCGCGCTCATATGCAGCCCGATCCCGATCAGTTCGTGCATGTCGTCGAGATGAACGTGGACGGCATCGGCATTGACGGCAAGCTCTGCAAGGGCATCATTGTCCGCGGCGCCAAGATCTGCAACTCCAATGCGCCCTATGTGGACGAGATCATCGTCAACCCCACCAAGTTCATGAGCCCCGATGACTCTGACTACGCTGTTGCTTTCGCTCTGCCTGCCGATTGGCCCGGACTGAAGCTGATGGCTCTGCCCGGTCAGCACCATAAGCGTAAGCACATCGACGCTCCCTGGGCTCACATCGGCGATGTGGAGTCCCTGACTGTGTTTGATGACGTGTTCGTGCCCTATGACCGCGTGTTTATGTGCGGCCGCGACAACGAGGGCGTCTGCCGCTATGCCGGCTATCTGGCCCTGATGTTTGCCCATTATCATCGTCACTCTTACACCGGCTGCAAGACCGCTGTCTCCGAGGTCATTGCCTCCCAGGCCGCTCTGGTCGCCGATGTCAACGACATTGCCCGCGAGTCCCATGTCCGCTCCAAGCTGTGCGACATCATCCAGACCGCCGAGCTGGTGTTCGCTGCCGGTCAGCAGTCCGCTTATCGTGCTGTTCAGTTCCCCTCCGGCCAGTGGGTGCCCGATGAGATCCTGACCAATGCCGGCCGTCGTCTGGCTGGTCACAACATCTACCATGAGTATGAGATCCTCGCTG
>USIZ01000042.1 GCA_900554855.1 uncultured Eubacteriales bacterium
GGCCAACCGGAGCACCGAGCAGGCGGTGGTGGATGAGCTCATCTATCAGGTGAGCGTCCGCGCCCCGCGCTTTGACCGGCTGCATGAGCTGTGCGACGGCGTGAACCGGGCCATGCTGGGGCTGGGGCTCCGGCGGGTCTACTCTTCGCCGGACGGCTATGAGAGCGCGGGCGAGGGGGCGTACACCAAGACCTTCCGGTTTGGCCGGAAGGTGGACAAGCGGTTCTTTTGCGCAACAGCAGACAAATAAGATCTGAAAGGATGATTTGATGGCAACTCAGGGTTTTTCCACCATGGGAATTGATGTGAAGGTGGGCGAGAGCGCCCTCAACTACGTCACCGACATCGGTGACATCGGCGCGGCGCCCTCTGAGCTGGACGCCACCTGCATGAAGGACAGCATGAAAAAGACTGTGCCCGGCGTGCAGGATACCAAGGCGTTTGAGGTGACCTTCCTCTTCGACAACTCCGCCGCAGACAGCGACTATCGGGTGCTGAAGAAGGTGCAGGATGCGGGCAAGCCGGTGAATATCGAGGTGGCTTTCCCCGACGGCACCAAATTTGCCGCTGCCGGTTACGTCTCCGTCATGGTCAGCGGCGCCAAGGTGGACGAGCTGGTCAGCGCCAAGCTGACCGTCAACCTCCAGAGCGACTGGACGGTCACCGATCCGGCCTGAAGTCGGGCGGCGCAAGGAGGGGGCGGCGTGAGCGCGCCCCCTCCGGGGACTTTCGGAAACCTGTATGAGACGGGGAAAGGACGACGCATATGAAGACATATTTTTCCCTCCGGGCGGGGGAGGCGGAATACCGGCTGCGGCTGACCATGGCGGGGCAGCGGGCGCTGCGGGAGAAGTGGGGCGAGGACATTCTGACCTTTCTGCTCTCCGCTGCGGCAGACGGCGATCGGCTGTGCGATCTGCTGGGCGAGGCCCTGCGCTGGCCGGGCAATGAGAACGCCCTTCAGGACGGCGCGGCGCTCTATGACGCGCTGGTGGACGAGGGCTGGCAGGGGCAGGACGCCTTTGCGGGACTGGCCTTCGATCTGGGCCGCGCCTCCGGGCTGCTGACCGAAGCGCAGACGCAGCAGCTGAAGGGCGCAGTGGCCAGCGCCTATGGCGCGGCCTTTGCGGGTCTTGCCGGTATGACCGGTGATGAATGAGGAGGAACTGCTCCGGGAGGCCCGCATCCGCTCGGTGGCGGAGCCGGAGGAGCTGACCTTTGGTGAACTGGCCGGGGAGCTGGAACTGGGGGCAGAGCGGGAGCGCCGCTTTTTGCAGGCGCTGGCGCTGGTGGCCTACCGCCACGCGGTGCTGACTGCCCGGGCGCTGGCGGGTCAGAGTCTGCCCCCGGTGGGGGAGGCCTTTCCCTTCTGGACGGAGGAGGAGCTGCTGGCGGCCCGGACGGAGCATTACCGGAGCATGATGGAGCGCCTTGCCGGGCGCTGGCGCGGAAAGGAGCGGAACAATGGGCAAGGAAAAGACGGCTGCCGGGGCGGATCGGCAGCTCAAGGGGCTGAGCGGAAGACTCAAGACGGTGAGTGACCGGCTGAGCGCAGTGGGAACCACGGCGGAAAAGGCGGTCAAGCGGGTGTCGGCCACGGTGAGCGCGGCGGCGGCCAGAAGCACAAAGCAGGTGCAGAGCGTGGCCACTCTGCTGGAATTTGACGAGATCAACCGGCTGAAGGAAAAGACGGTGAGCCCCCGTTCCTCCGGCCGCCGGAAGAGCGCTTCGTCCGGCAAAAAGACCGGGACGAAAACAAAGACCGGCCCCTCGGCGGCAGGGGCGTTCGATCTGGATCTCTCGCTGGGCGGCCCGGCGAAAAAAGCGGGCGCGGAGTTCTGGGCGCAGTTCGGCCTTGGCCTGCGCAGTGTGGACGACGGGGGCTTCTCCGCCGGCAGCGGCTTTCTCAGCCGGGTGGCTCAGGGCATCTCCAACGCCTTCGGTAGCGTGAAGGACTGGGTGCGCCGCCACATCTGGGAGCCGATCCAGTCCGGCTGGAGCGGTCTGGCCGGCGTGGTGGTCACCATCGGCTCCGCGCTGAAGAACGGCCCCGGCGAGCTGTGGGAACGCTTTCGGAGCGCCTGGCTGAGCGGGGATCGGAGCGTGGGAATTCTGGACGTTCTGCGCAATGGGGCGGCCGTCCTGTGGAACGGATTCAGCGCCCTCTGGGGCAGTCCCGCCGCGGGGATCACGGACTTTCTGTGCAACGGGGCGTCCGTTCTGTGGGCGAACTTCAGCGCCCTTTGGGGCAGTCCCGGCGTAGGCATTCTGGATGTTCTGCGCAATGGGGCGGCAAGCCTGTGGAACGGCTTTGCCGTCGGGTGGGGCAGCCGCGCCGTCAGCATTGCGGACACGCTGCGCAATGGAGCGCTTACGCTGTGGAACGGGTTTTCCGCCGGATGGGGCAGCCGCGCCGTCAGCATTGTGAACACGCTGAAAAACTCCGCAGCCAGCCTGTGGGAACAGTTCCGCTCCGGCTGGGCCGGGCGGACACTGGGGCTGAAGATCTCATATAATAGCAATGTGGGTGGGGTCAAAAAGGCGGTTTACCGGGCGCTCGGCCTGAGCGGCTGGCCCAGAATTTCCTTTGCCGCCCGGGGCGGCGTGTTCCGCAGCGCCACTCTGACCATGCTGGGCGAGGCGGGCACCGAGGCGGTGGTGCCGCTGGAGAACAACACCGGCTGGATGGATGTGATGGCCCAGAAGCTGGGCGACAGAATGGGCGGCACTGGCGGCGGAAGCATTACCGTGCCCGTGTATATCGGCGGGGAGAAACTGGCCGAGACCGTGGTGAATGCGCTGAACGCCCAGACCCGCTGCACCGGCGTCAATCCGCTTTATATATAAGGAGGCGGAAACGTGACGATTTATTTTGGCGGCGTGGAGATGCCCGCCCCCAAGCTGAACGGCGGACTGGTGGAGACCTATGAGAACGTGTGGAGTGCCGACACGGGCCGCAACAGCGCCGGGCGGATGATGGGCACGCTGGTGGCGACCAAAGCCAAGCTGAAATTCAGCTGGAATGCGCTGAGCTGGGCGGATGCGGCGAAGATCAGGAACGCGATCTATGGCGCCGGGTTTACGACCTGCACCTATCCCGGCGTGGACGGCCAGAACCATACGGTGAACGGCTATTTCGGCACCCCCAGCTTCAGCCAGTACAGCTGGCAGGACGGCCTGCGCTGGGCCACGTCCATCAGCGTGGACTTTATTGAGCGGTGAGGGGGTGAGGAGATGACGGAGATCGTCGTGGCCCTCATCACCGGCGCGGTCACTCTGCTGGGGGTGCTCATCAGCAACGGCAGAGGGCAGGCCGTAACGGATGCAAAGTTGGAGGAGCTGACCCGCGAGGTGCGGGAGCACAACGGTTTTGCCCGGCGGATGCCGGTGGTGGAGGAGCAGATCAAGGTGATCAACCACCGCATCACCGACCTGGAGCGAGGAGGAGAGGTACGTTGAATCGAACGCATTGGAAGAGCTGGCTGTCCTGCGCCCTGATCCGGGCGGTCAAGACCGTGGCGCAGACAGCGGTCGCCACCATCGGCACCGGCGCGGTGCTGAGCGGCGTGAACTGGGTGGCAGTGGCCAGCGCGTCGCTGCTGGCGGGCGTGCTGAGTCTGCTGACCAGTGTGGCCGGACTGCCCGAGTGCAAGGAGGAATAAATGGACATTCAGACCAGTTTTCTGACGCAGAACGACTGCTATCGAGTAGGAGGGACCATGGCGCCTGTGGGCATCGTCGTGCACGATACTGCCACGGATCAGCGGCGGGTGGAACCCTATTTGACCAGCTGGAACAGGGGCGGCGTGAAGAAATGCGTTCACGCCTTTATCGGTCAGCGCCCGGACGGCAGTTTTGGCGTGGTGCAGACGCTCCCCTGGGAGATGCGCTGCTGGGGCTGCGGGTCCGGCATTCGGGGCACCTATAATCGGGATCATATTCAGTTTGAGCTGTGTCAGGATGACCGCTCTGACCCGGACTGGTGCAAAAAATGCTATGATAAAGCGGTGGAGCTGTGTGCCTACCTGTGCCGCAGGTATGGCTTCGGGGCGGAGGCCATCGTCGATCATGCCGAGGCCCATGCCAGGGGATATGCCAGCAATCATGGCGACACCGACGACTGGTTTCCGCTGCATGGCCGGAATATGGACAGCCTGCGCCGGGAGGTGCAGGCGCTGCTGGATGGCCGCAAAGCGGAGCCGGAACCCGCAGTAAAACCGGTCGGCAGCGGCAAAACCGGCGAGAATGGGAAGGGGGCAACGTGTGAAGTGACTTTGAGAGTGCTCAGACGAGGAAAGAAGGGCGGCGATGTGCGGGCCATGCAGCGCCTGCTTATTGCCGAGGGCTTCAGCTGCGGCAGCGCCGGGGCGGACGGCGTGTTCGGCGGCGGTAGTGAGGCCGCGCTGAAGGCGTTTCAGCGCAGCAGCGGCCTCAGCGCGGATGGCATTGCCGGAACCAAAACCTGGACCAAGCTGCTGGGAGGATAAAGAAGAGAGGGCTGCCTGTGTGTGCGGGCAGCCCTCAGTCTGTTGAAAAGCCGCCTGTTTCAAGGGCTGCTTTTCCGCGCGAAACGGAAAAAACTTTTGCAAAAACAATAAAATTTTATTTTCGTCACATTTTACAAAAAAACAGACTGATTTTCTCCACTCTCAAGACGAAAATGTGGCTACTCCGGGGGAACTAAATATGCCAAACCCTCTTGCAATCCCCGGGCAGGTGTGCTAATATGAGCATGGTAGTTAATCAGAAGAAAGTTATTTTTCTTCTGCTATGTAACCCCAGGTTCCAATCTTATTTTGAAAGGAAGTCATTATCATGGCACAGTACAAGATTCAGAGAGCCAAGGGCGTTGAGGGCAGCACTGTTTACACCTATGTTGCTCCCGGCCACAACGAGTGCGTCCCCACCCGTCTGCATGATCCCGCTGACGTCGACGGCGGCAAGATGATCCAGGGCATCACCTACTTCATCCCCGGCGGCGGCTGCGATTACGGCGCCAATCCTCTGGAGTCCATTTATTACATCCTCGAGGGCCAGATGACCCTGAAGACCGAGGACGGCGAGACCGTTCTGAACGCTGGCGACAGCTTCCACTGCTGCGGCGGCTGCCCCAAGAGCGTCACCAACAACGGCACCACCGTGACCAAGATGCTGGTCACCCTGCTGCCGCCTCAGGCCTGATTTTCGATTCCTCTTCCGATCTGAGGATCGGCTGACGAATAAAACTTGTAATAAGGAGTAATTGTTATGCCTAAGATTTATTCTGGCGATCTTACCAAGATGTTCGACATCTCCGGTAAGAAGGCTGTCATCATCGGCGGCGCCGGCGGCTTTGGTAAGGCCATTGCCGAGGGCTACGCTGCCAACGGCTGCGACGTGCTGATCTCTTCCCGTCGTGAGTCCGCTCTGCAGGAAGCCAAGGCTGAGATCGAGAAGGTCGCTGCCCCTGGCGTGAAGGTTCTCTACTTTGCCGGCGACGCCGGTGACGAGGAGACCGTCAAGAAGATGCTGGACTTCACCGTCGGCCCCGATGGTCTGGGCGGCTGCGACATCCTGGTCAACGCTCAGGGCATCAACCAGAAGATGTTCTCCTGGGAGATCGACACCGACTACTTTGAGAAGATGCTGCACACCAACATCACTTCCATGATGTTCACCTGCCGCTACTTCGGCAACTGGATGAAGGATCACAACCTCGACGAGGGTGAGACCGCTGTCCCCATGTCCGAGTTCAAGGCTGGCATGCCCAACCCCAACAAGGGCTATGGCAAGATCATCAACTTCGGCTCCGTCCGCGGCATCCGTGCTGTTGCCAACGGCGGTATGGGCAACGTCCCCTACAACACCACCAAGGGTGCTGTCGAGATGCTGACCAAGGCCTTCGCTGCTGACCTGCGTCCCAACGTCCAGGTCAACCTGATCGGGCCCACCATCACCTACACTCCCATGATGGTCGGCAAGCTGCCCCCCGATGAGGCTACCCGTAACCACATCGCCGATCCTCTGCCCGCTCAGCGTATCGGCTATGAGATCGACGTTGTCGGCCCCGCCATCTTCCTGGCTTCCGCCGCTTCCGACATGGTTACCGCTTCCTCCATCTATCCCGATGGTGGTCTGGTTGCTACGTCCTGATTTTTACATCAGAAAAAGCACTTTTTACAGCGCACCGCTTCGGCGGTGCGCTGCTTTTTTCCTTCCCCACAAATCCCATGTATCCACTGGAAATCGGGCGAATCTTGTGCTAAAATGTAGAAAAATGCATGAGAGGAGCGCGTTTCCGATGGAGGAGAACAAGCCGCTGTGTCCCGATGCCGCAGAAGATGCAAAGGATGGTCTGATCTTTGATATTCAGCAGGACCCTTACAACTATGTCATGCGGGTGGTATTCTGCCGCTGGAAGCCGTTTATCCTGCGGGCCATGGACTTTGATGAGGGGAAGCTGACCCATTTTTCCCGTTTCACCAAGCAGCTGCCCATCACCCAGAAGGTGCTCTCGGAAAACCTGCGCCAGCTGGAGGCGGACGGACTCATCTACCGTACTGTGCTGCCCACCACACCGCCGCAGGTGGAGTATCGCCTCACCCCGGCGGGCAAGGGCCTTGTCCCCCTGCTGGATCATATCTACGACTGGGGCTGGGAGGAGATGCAGCGCCGGAAGCTGCCCATCGACGCGCTGGGCGAGATGTGGCACGGCAAGCGTGAGCCGGATGAGGCCATCATGAACCACCCCTACAAGAAAAACTACGACAAGTAACGGCGTTTTTCAACGGCCCGGAGCAGAGAGAAAAACCTGCTCCGGGCTGTTTTTTGCTTTTGTCAGGAAAATTCCCTGATTTTGATGCTTACCTCTGGGTAACTGGGTTACTTTCTCGGAAGGACAATACTTTTTTGTGCGTTCTTGCTAAAAAAAATCACCTATGTTAGACTCTTCTTGTTGAGATTCAGGAGATTCCTGAGAGAAAGAAAAAGGAGGAAAACGCATGACAACTTCTGTTGTGATCGGCATCATCGCCATTATCGTGGCCTTTGCTCTGCTGATCGTACTCTGCTTCCGCGGTATGTCTGCCATGTATGTCGCGCCCCTGTGCGCACTGGTGGTAGCCGTCGCCTGCGGAATGCCGCTGGTGGACACCATGGTGAACACCTTCGCCGGCGGCGCGGGCGGCTTCGTCATCGGACTGCTGCCTGTGTTCCTGATGTCCATCCTGATCGGACGGGTGTACATCGCCTCTGGTGCGGCTACCAACATCGCCCGCACCCTGATGAACGTCTTTGCCAAGAATGCGGACGCAAAGCGCCGCCAGACGGTGGGCGTGATCATCTCCATTGCCGTCAGCTGGGCCATGTGCTTCGGCGGCATCGACACCTTCTGCGCCCTGTTCACTCTGTTCCCCGTCATCCTGACCGTGTGCGGCGAGGCCAACATTCCCCGTAAGTACATGATCGGCATGATCTGCTGCGGCGTGTCCGGTGCGGCCTGCACCCCCGGTGCACCTCTGGTTGCCAACTCCATCCCCATGGGTATTCTGGGCACCAGCTCTACTGCCGGCGCGATCCCCGGCTTCATCGGCGCGGCCATCGTCCTCATTGGCGGCGGCTTCTATCTGGTTCGCTCCATCCACAAGGCCGCTGACCGCGGCGAAGTGTTCGAGCCTGGCAAGGTCGCTTTCGAGCCTGTCGATCCCAACCGCAAGTATCCCCCCTTCATTGTGGCTCTGCTGCCTCTGATCCTGGTCGTGGTGCTCTTCAACGTCACTAATATTCTGGCCCCCTCTCTGCTGGCTGGTTTTGTCCTCGCACTGATCGTGCTGACCCCCTATATCCAGCCTGAGA
The DNA here is from genome assembly GCA_900554855.1 of uncultured Eubacteriales bacterium. Taxonomy (GTDB): domain Bacteria; phylum Bacillota; class Clostridia; order Oscillospirales; family Oscillospiraceae; genus UMGS1766. The sequence goes on from USIZ01000042.1 coordinate 7,834, forward strand.
ATGGCCTGACCCGCGGCCGCACCCTCATCAACGCCCTGAACGAGGGCGGCAAGTCCACTGCTGAGGCTCTGCTGCTGGGCGGCATCGTTGCCGGCTTTGCCGCTGTGGTGCAGTCCACCGACGCCTACAACTTCCTGATCGATGGCGTCACCCATCTGAATATTCCCGCTCCCATGCTGGTCGTCATTGCCGTGGCAATTCTGGTCGGCCTCACCGGATCCCCACCCGTCGCTCTGCAGATCGTGGTACCCGTTCTGGCCGCTACGGTCGCTCTGGAGCCCGAGGCGATCCACCGTATTGCCACTATCACCGCCTCTACCTTTGATACCCTGCCTTATCAGGGCGCCATCATCATCATGCTTGGCATGGCCGATCTGAAACACAAGGACGGCTATCCCCCTGTCATGATGTGCACCGTCATTATGACCGGTCTGGCCGCTGTGGTCGCCGCTCTGCTGTTTGCCACCGGCCTGTTCTGATCTCCCTCATTTTTCCTATGATCCCCCTGAGAAAAGGCCGCCTGTGGGCGGCCTTTTTCTCGAGTCTGCCGAGCGCCGTCCGCTGCGGATGATGCGGCTCTGCGCGGCGCGGATACTCTTCACGGAAGGGTACAGTGTTACCTGAAAGTAACTCCTTTTCAGAACAAAAATGTTCTGCTACAATGGTACTATCAAAGAACTGAACAACATTTATTTTATGATAAGAAAGGAAGTATCATAATGGGCTGCAATAAATATCCCCATATGTTCGCCCCGATGACCATCAAGGGCGTCACCTTCAAGAACCGTGTGCTGGCCTCCCCGATCACCACCAACCGGATCGTGGATCACGGCTACCCC
>USIZ01000043.1 GCA_900554855.1 uncultured Eubacteriales bacterium
AGCACTGGAAGGAGTTGATGGTGGTGATGACCAGAATGTACAGGGTGGTGGGCATCATCTGGGGTCACTTGATCTTCCAGAACATCTGCAGATCGGTGGCGCCGTCCACCTTGGCGGCCTCGACGAGGGTGGCGTCCACATTGCCCAGCGCGGAGACATACAGCACGATGGGCTGACCCACGGAGGTGGTGAACAGAATCAGGATGATGCACCAGAGGGCGAAGCGGCTGTCGCCCAGCCAGTTGATGTTCTTATCAATGATGCCGGTGCCCTTCAGCACGAAGTTGAAGATGCCGGTGTAGTTGTCGAACATCCACTTCCACACGACGGTGACGGCCACGGAACCGGTGACCACAGGCAGGTAGAAGATGCAGCGGAAGGCACTCAGCAGGGGCCCCTTCAGCTTGTAGATCGCCGAGGAGACCCACAGGGAGAAGGCACATACGGTGGGCACGCTGACCACCACGATAATAAAGGTGTTCTTCAGTGCCTCCAGGAAAGTGGCATCCTGCCACAGCTCCACGAAGTTTTTCAGGCCGACGAAGTTGCCCAACCCCTCGGTGTACATATTGGCATCCGTCAAACTGAGGATGATACAGTACACCATGGGGATCACAACAAAGCCGAGGAAGAAGATCAGGCTGGGCAGAAGGAACAGATAGCCTGAGATCGTCTCCCGTCTTACCAGAGCGCGGCTCATGGTATGTTTGGGTGCTTTAGCCAAAGCAGATCGCTCCTCTCTCAAAAAGAAAATAGATTGGATAGGGATACGCATCATGGGTCCGACTCATGGTCCGACCAACCATGCATATCCCCGTCCGGGGAAAATAACGCCCCTCCCCCGCGCATACAGGGGAGGGGCGCGGAACCCGACTTAGTTCAGGATTCTCACAAGGATGGGATCTTGTGCAGATCAGCCCTCAGTGGTGGGGTTGTTGGCCTCGGCCATGTAGGACTGAACGGTCTCGGTGACATCAGCACCCTCGCCGATCTTCTGCAGCATGTTCCACCAAGCGGTACGAGCGCCGGCCCAGCCGGTGGTGACCTGATAGTAGTCGCCCAGGTAAGGCATCAGGACCTGATACTCGTTCATGATCTCGTCGTCAGCCCAGATGGCGGACAGATCAGTGCCCTCAGCGTTGTCGCGGACGGCGAAGTAGTTGGCAGCCTTGACAGCATCAGCAGTGTGCTCGGAGTCGCACATGTACTTGATGAACTCCTTGGCGGCAGCGATCTTGCCGTCGTCGCCGTTGTTGAACACGCCGAAGCCCCAGATGCCGCCGCAGAGCTTGCTCTCGCCGGTCTCGGAGGGGAAGCTCATGAAGGCGATATCCTCGCCGCTGATGGTCTTGCCAGCGCCGGTGTCAGCGGCGTTGGGGTTCAGCTGCTGAGCAATGTTCCAGCAGAAGGCCATCTTCAGAGTGCCCTGATAGAACTTGGCGATCTCGTCGCCGCCAGCCAGAGAGGCGTCGAAGGCAATACCGTCCATGCTCTTCAGCTGCTCCAGAGCCTTGATGTTGGCGGGATCGTCCCAGGTGTAGGCAGTGTGGTCAGCATTGGTGAACGTGCCGCCATACATATTGTTGACCAGAGCGCGGGTGCCCTGATCGCCACCCTGACCGGCGCAGTAAACAGCAGCGACAGTGTCGCCGTACTTAGCGTACAGAGCGTCAACAGCCTTGATGAAGTTCTCGGTGGTCCAGGTGTGGGTATCCAGATCCAGATACTGATCGGCGCCGGCCTCCTTGAAGGCAGTCAGGTTGACGGCCATGCAGTGGGCGGTCATGACCAGAGGATACTCATAGACGGCGCCCTCGCTGTTGGTGCAGGCAGACAGCACGTTCTCATAGATCTCGGTCTTGTCGGTGTCGTCCATCAGATCGGACAGGTCGACCATGTAGCCGTTGGCGCCCCAGTTGGCGACCAGACGCTCAGGGCCTTCCATGATGACATCGGGAGCATTCTTGGCGGTGATGGCGGAGTTGACCTTATCGTCGCCGTTGGTGTAGTCCAGGTACTCGACGCTGACCTTGATACCGGTCTCGGCAGTGAAGGCATCGGTCAGTTCCTTGACGACATCCTCTTTACCCCAGTTGCCGATGGGGTAGGTCCACAGGGTGATCTCCTCAGCAGAATTGCCGGAAGCGGCAGGTGCTTCGGACTTGTCGCCGGAAGCGGCAGGAGCGCTGTTGGCGGCACCGCTGCTCGCAGCGGGCTTGGAGCTGCCGCCGCCGCAGGACGCCAGAGCGACGACCATAGCCAGAGACAGAACCAGAGCAAGGATCTTCTTCATTTTTTGTCCTCCTTTTTACGATTGCACATATTACAAATGCACAGGATGAAACCTGCGTTTCATCTGTGAAGATTGTACAAAATACTTCCATCCATGTCAAGTGAATTTTGAAAGAAAATTTCATATTTCCGGAGTGGAGAAAAATTTTTCAATTTTCGACGGGATTCATCTCCTTCCCGCTTGACTTTTCAAACTCCTGTCGTTACACTGAAATTCAGGCGGTCACCCCCGCCGTGCTCAATCGCGGTACATGAAAATTATTTTCTGACAATAGGACAAAGGACGTGAAGCATATGAAAAAGCATATTCTCTGCCTGGGCGATTCCAACACCCATGGCTACTGCGCCGACCCCGCCGACTGCGCTGACGGCGGCATCCGCTTCAACGAGGACGAGCGCTGGACCTGCCTGCTGCAGAAGGCGCTGGGCGAGGATTATCTGGTTACCGAAGAGGGCCTATCCGGCCGCACCACAGTGTTCGTCGATCCGCTCCACGAGAGCATGGACGCGCTCAGCGTTGCCTATCCCCTGCTCAAGAGCCATGAGAACATCGACCTGCTCATCGTCATGCTGGGCACCAACGACACAAAGGAGCGTTTCGGCGCCAATGCCACCTGCATCGGTCTGGGCATGGATCGGCTGGTACGCAAGGCCATGAGTGTGGACTGCTGGGGCAGTCATGAGCCCAACATCCTGATCGTCGCGCCCCCCTCCATCAAGCCTGGCTTCCACGACGACGCCATGGGCGAAGGCTGCGTGGAGCGTTCTCAGGGCGTAGCCGAGCAGTACAAGAAGATCGCCGCCGGGCTGGGCTGCCGCTTTATGGACGCCGAGGGCTGCGAATTCAATCAGGTCGACTTTATGCACCTGACCCGCGCCGGTCATGCCGAGCTGGCCGCAAGACTGGCCAAGCTGGTGCCCGCCATCGTGTAATTTCATTCTCTTTCCAAATGCAAAGGAGCATTGCCCGTCGGCAATGCTCCTTTGCATTTTGCTTTCTCTTTAATCTTCGGTTTCATTCTCCGGCGGCTTATCCTCCAACCTGGCCCGCTCCTCATCATTGAGGTATTTGGGGAAAATACGCTCCAGAAACAGCGATACCAGCAGAATGGTAAGCGTCGGCGCGAACGCCACCGGCCACCACCGCTCCAGGCCGAAAACGACCATCTGCACGGTCAGCAGCACCACCACGAAGGTGGAGGGCAGGTGGCGGATCGCGAGGATAAAGGAGGTACGGAACAATTCCTTCACGCTCATATCGAACCGCCCCATCATGGGAAACAGATAGCAGAACATCCCCACCGGGATCAGCAGGACGATGTAATAGGCCACAAACATCACCACGCCCTGACTGCTGACCGCGTTGGCCCGCATGACCGCGTAGCCGTAGGCCAGCAGCAGCATGACCGGGATAAAGATCAGCGTGGCCGGAATCCCCCGGCGCAGGTTCTGCACAAAGGCCTTCCAGTACATTCCGAAAGCCCCGTCGTCCGATTTGTGGCGGAACACCTTGACAACCGTGTAGTAGAGCGCCGCAGTGGCCGGGCCGATGGTCACAATGGGCAGACAGAGGGCGATCCAGAAAATGCTCAGCCCCACAAAATCCACGCTCCGGGCCATGATGCGCCAGAATAGATTGTCCGGGTCAAATACCTGTCGGAACATAGGCCCCTCCTAGTCTGCCATATAGAATGAACTGCGTCAGATATGCTTTTCCGCCAGCGCGTTGGCGACGAGCTCCTGGTTGTGGTGGCACTGCTCCGGATCCCGGCGGATGAACTCATTGTAAAGTACATCCACGATAAAAAGCTGCGCCATCCGGGCAGGCATACTGCCCAGCTGAAGCGGCCCCTCATAGGAGCCGCACTGGAGCACCACATCAGCCTGTGCTGCGCCGGGCGAGCGGGAAAACCGGGTCACGAGAATGATCTTTGCCCCCCGTTCCCGGGCGATCTGGGTCAGCTCCATCAGCTCCTTGGTGGAACCGGAGTAAGAGAAGAACAGCAGAACATCCTTCTCCCCGGTCAGGGCAATGGTGCTGGCCTGCTTATGGGAGTCCTGCATAAACCAAAACTTTTCGGAAACGGTGGAGAAAATGTGGGCCGCCTCCTCCGCCAGGATCATGGAACCGCCCTGCCCCATACAGCACACCCTCTGGGCGGCGCAGAGCAGATCCACCGCAGCCGTGATCTGCTCCGGCCGCACCAGCTCCATGCTCTGGGCAATGGCGGAGGTCTGCGCAGTGTACAGCTTGCGGCACAGCTCCGCAATGGAATCCTCGGGGGTGATCTCCCCCTCCTGTCCCTCCATGGTGGGACTGATGCCGCCGTGCTCCTCGGCTGTCGCCTTGGCCACGGCCAGCTTGAATGCGTTATAGCCCTTCAGCTTCAGGCGGCGGCAGAAGCGGGAGATCGTAGCTTCCGCCACACCGCTCTCATAGGCCAGCTCGGAAATGGACATGAACTGCACGTCTGTCTTATGGGCCAGCACATAATCCGCCACTTTTTTCTCCGAAACCGTCAAGTGGAAATAGCTGTTGCTGATATTGGCAAATACATTGCCGATCTTCGCCTGTTCCGTCATGCTTTCACCTTTCGGTCCTCTCTCTGTGTCGGCGGCATGGGCGCGCAAGCCGCCCATGCCGTACTGCTTCGATCAGGCCTCCGCTTTGGCCTCGACCTCATCCATCATCTTGTCCAGATAGATCAGGCAGCGCGGCACATGGAAGGGGCCCTTGAAGGTGCTGCCCTTGCAGGCAGGCTCGGTGGGCAGGCCGTCCCGACGCAGGTAGCCATACCACTCACCGAACTCGGGATCAGCAAAATGCTCCTTGGCATACTCGGCAGTCTTGTAGAACCAATCCAGATAATACTGGTCGCCGGTGTCACGGTAGAGCATCATGGAAGCGATCAGGATCTCGTTGTGAGGCCACCAGAGCTTCATGTCGTGCTCATAGGCCTCAGGCGGGCAGCCCATGCAGTCGATAAAGTAGAGCAGGCCGCCATACTTCTCATCCCAGCCGGCGCTGATGGCATTATGGAAGATCGTCTGGGCAATCTCGCTCAGCGCCTGATCGCCTTCATAGTTGGCCTGCTCCTCCAGGAACCAGCTGCCCTCAATGTCGTGACCAGGATTCACCACGCGTCCGGCGGTGGTGTCGGTCTGGAGGGAGCCGTCCACACCGACGGTCTCCAGCACGCACTTCAGCTCAGGCTTATAGTGGTACTTGATGATCTCGTCCACACACTCACGGGCGCGCTGATCGTAGAGCTCCCGGTTCTCGGGGTCGCAGCGGCGCATGACGGCGGTGACATTCAGATAGATCATCGGATCGCCGAAGGCACGGCTCTGACGGGTCTCGGGAATCGTCTTGGGGCCCAGGCCGGTGGGATCCTTGATAAGGCCGTGATTCAGGTTGTACACCATCTCATAGGCCCGGCGGGCACGCTCGATGCGGACGGTGTCGCCGGTGTTGGCATAATACTCCGCATTGGCGATGGTATAAAAGTTCTCGGAGTGGCAGTAGCGGCGCTGGCGCAGAGGCTTGCCGTCACCGGTGACGGTGAAATAGAGCCGTCCGCCCGCCTCGTGATTGACGCAGTGCTCCTCCAGGAAGTCCAGGCAGCTGCGGCTGGCCTCCAGCCACTCGTCGCGCTTGCCGTAGTTGGTGCACAGGAAGGCAAAGATCCAGCCGCACCGGCCCTGCATCCATACGCTCTTATCGGTGGAGTAGATCTTGCCCTTGCGGTCGATGCAGGTATACACGCCGCCGTGCTCCTTATCCATGCCATACTTGAGCCAGAAGTCCACGCTGCGCTTCAGCTCGTCCTTCACCCACTGGTGGGTCGCCTGAAATTTCGCCTTATCCATGACAAAACCATCCTTTCGTCTGTGCGGGTGCAGATGCACCAGGCATTATATATAATGTATACAGACCCGCTGTTCACTCCGTTTTCTCCGGAGCTGGGCGCAGACGCTCTCTGCGCCGTTTTTCTGGGGGTATTGTACCATCTATGAAATCTTTTTTCAATGACCGAAGAGCATGAATCGGCCTTTCTTTGAAAATTTTCTCCATTTGTGAAAATTATTTTATTTTAGCTCTTGCTAAACAACGCCAATTTGCGTATTATGATAGCGCAAGCATCCATGCACCCGCTGAGATGTGTGGAAAATTATAGTTCATTTATCCCGCTGTGTTGAAACGAGGAGGTATTTCACAATGAATCGATATGGAATCGAGATCACCGTCAAGAATGCGCCCAAGCTGGACCCGGAGTTCATGCCCATCCTACAGTTCAACCGCGCCTTCCTGAAAACGGCCAAGAAGCCCGTGTCCATCGCTGTGGAGCGTGCCGACGGCCAGATGGCCACCTGCCACACCTTTATTCACGGCACCCCAGAGATGGCCGAGGCGGATCACTACTATGTGAACCGTCTGGTCAAGACCATCCTGTGGATGAAGGGCGGCTTCAAGGTATATGTAGCCGGCGACGAGGACACCTACAACTATCTGAAGCAGGCTTACTCCGCCGGCGGCGAGCAGGACTTCGACTTTGATTACATGGCCAATGTCTTTGAGCACCCCTTTGAGGTCGTGCTGGTGGACAAGGTGCCCGAGGCCAAGGACTCCCCCAAGAAGATGGGCGGCCATCTGGAGGGCTGCCGCATCGGTTTTGACGCAGGCGGCTCCGACCGCAAGGTCTCCGCTGTGGTGGACGGCGAGAGCGTCTATTCCGAGGAAGTCGTCTGGTTCCCCAAGGTGAATTCCGACCCCGACTATCACTATGAGGGCATCGTCGCCGCGCTGAAGTCCGCCGCCGAGCATATGCCCCGGGTGGACGCAGTGGGCGTCTCCTCCGCCGGTGTCTATATCAACAACCGCACCATGAACGCCTCCCTGTTCCTGCAGGTGCCCAAGGATCAGTTCGACGCCAAGGTCAAGGACATCTACATCCGCGCCATCACCGACACCTTCGGCGACGTGCCCTTCGAGGTCGTCAACGACGGCGACGTGTCCGCGCTGGCCGGCATGATGAGCCTGGGTGAACCCAACGTGCTGGGCATTGCCATGGGCACCAGCGAGGCCGTCGGCTATGTGGATCCCAACGGCTGCATCACCGGCTGGCTGAACGAACTGGCCTTCGTGCCTGTGGACTGCCATCCCGACGCCATGGAGGACGAGTGGAGCCATGACATCGGCTGCGGCGTCAAGTACTTCTCCCAGGACTCCGTCATCAAGCTGGCCCCCCGCGCCGGCATCGAGCTGGACGAGGCCCTCTCCCCCGCCGAAAAGCTGAAGGTCGTTCAGGCCCGCATGGCCGAGGATGATTCCGCCGCCGCAGATATCTACTCCTCCATCGGCACCTATCTGGGTCACACGCTGGCTTACTACTACGACCTCTACGCCTGCAAGCACGTTCTGCTGCTAGGCCGCGTCATGAGCGGCAAGGGCGGCGACATCGTTCTGGCCGAGGCCAAGCGCGTGCTCCGCGAGGAATATCCCGAGTTGGACGGCAAGATCCTGCCCACCCTGCCCGACGAGAAGTTCCGCCGCGTGGGTCAGTCCGCCGCCGCCGCCAGCCTGCCTGAGCTGAAGAAATAAGGGAGGCACACACCATGCGGATCAAAAATGCCCGTATTTTCCAGAACGGCTCCTTTGTCCCCGGCGGCATCGAGTTTGACGACAAGATCACCGCTGTGGGCGCGGGTCTGGCCACCGAGGATGCGCTGGACGCCGAAGGCTGCTATCTGATTCCCGGCCTCATCGACATCCATACCCACGCCGCCATGGGCGAGGACGCCAGCGACGGCAAGCCGGAGGGTATGCCCGTTCTGTCCCGCTACTACGCCGCCGGCGGCGTCACCTCCTGGTGTCCCACCACCATGACTCTGAAAGAGCCGGTGCTCACTCAGGCCATGCACACCATCCGCGACTTTGTCCGCCCCGCCGACGGCGCCAAGGTGGCGGGCGTCAATCTGGAGGGCCCCTTCCTCTGCTATGCCAAGCGGGGCGCTCAGGCCGCGGAAAACCTCCACGCCCCGGACGCCGCCATGTTCCATCGACTGGATGAGGCCAGCGGCGGCATTGTCCGTTTGGTCACCGTCGCCCCCGAGGAGCCCGGCGCGATGGAGTTCATCCGGGATGTGAGCCAAACCTGCACCGTGTCCATCGGCCACACCACCGCCGACTACGACACCGCCATGGCCGCCTATCAGGCCGGTGCCTCCCACGCCACCCACCTCTTCAACGGTATGCCCTCCCTGCTCCACCGGGAGCCGGGCGTCATTGCCGCCGCCTGCGACGCGGATGCCAGCGTGGAACTCATCACCGACGGTCTGCATATCCTCCCCTCCGTAATCCGGCTGACCC
>USIZ01000044.1 GCA_900554855.1 uncultured Eubacteriales bacterium
ACTGCTGCAACAAACGGAAGCTCAGCATAACCGGGTTATGGTCAGACCAGCGGAAGCCGGTATCGACAGTGGAATAATCTACTAGCTCAATATTGTCCGAAATAAGGAAGCCATCCACAGTCAGGCAGAGGCTTTGCTCCGGATCATAGGGAATGTCCGCATTGCGGGTGGTGGGTGCCAACGCCGCACGGCGGGTATCGTCCAACAGATCCAGGCAGAAGCTCATACCCTCAGGCAGGTAGCTGCGCGGGAAGGGATAAGCCCAGCTCTCCGCATCCGTCTCGTCCTCGGCAGCCAACAGGTTATGGTTGAAATCGCCGCCGCAGATCACATAGTTGCCCAGTGCCAGCTCCCCCGCCATATCCTCCTGCAGCATGCGCTTCTGTCCCTCCCGGACGGCATCGGAATTGCCGTAAGCAGAGAGGTGGACCGTATACACCACCAGCTCCCGACCGTTCTCCACCGGAATACGGCTGACCGAGTAACAGCGATCCAGATCCACCAGCTTGCTCAGGCTCTCGGAGATGGGCAGGCTGCGGCGCAGCGCCGAGGTGATGGGCAGTCTGGAATAGGTCAGCAGCGCAGACAGGGACTTTCCGTGGGGCTGTGTGAAGGGGTAAAACAGGAAGGGAGAATCGAAGTCAATCGCCAGATCGTAACAATAGTCTGCAAAGCTCTGGCTGAACAGCGCGTCCTGCGCCACATGATAGCTGCGGGTGGCGTCCAGATCCACCTCCTCCAACAGAATTAGGTCCGGATTCAGCTCCTGCACCGTTTGGGCCGCACCCTGGATCGTCTCGACCACGCTCTCCTTACTCTCCGCCCAGGAGGACTTTCCGCCGTCCATAAAGAAGGTGTAGTCCGGGGTGTAGGCGCCGAAGCCAACGTTATAAGTGACAGCTTTGTACGTCTCCCCCACTCTGGCCGGATCGGCATCGGTCATACTCCCCTCAACCGACAGTGTGACATTGTCCTCAATGCGGTAGTAGTCAATGAACACATAGGCCACATAGGCCAGCGCCGCGATCAGCACTGCCAGCAGGACGCAGAGCACCGTCCGCAGTACCCGGCGGGGCACCGAGAGTTCCCGCCAGCGGCGGAAATGAGTTCGTTTTGCCATAAGTTCCTCCCACGGTAATAATAAACCTGCGCAGAACGCGCAGGTCTCCAATTTTTGCCCTTTCAATATAACATATCAGCTCAAAAAAGTAAACCGCCCGGTGCAGTCATCGTCAAACTGCGCTGAGGATCCTTTCCTGCTCATGTCATGACCGAATCTCATCATAGGAGGATACAAAGATGCCGCGGCGCACATCCACCGATGCACACCGCGGCGCTTTTCACTTAATTAGACAGACTTACTGCTGGCTTCCAGATAGCCTTGCACACCGGCGGCGGTGGAAAGCTTCATGGCCTCCTCCTCGACCCGCGCGGCCTCCCGGCTGTGCCAGCTGCTGATCTGGGCCCGGGTGGACAGGACCGATGCCGCACTCACGGAAAATTCATCCAGTCCCCAGTGCAGGAGCAGGGGCGTAAGTCTGGGATCTGCGGCGGCCTCGCCGCACATTCCAACCGGAATTCCGGCGGCTTTGGCTGCCGCGATCACGCTGCGAATGGAGCGCAGAACAGCCGGATGATACGGGGTATAGAGCGGTGCGACCTGCGCATTGCCCCGATCTACGGCCATGGTATACTGGGTCAGGTCGTTGGTGCCGATGGAGAAGAAGTCGCACTCCCGGGCCAGCAGATCCGCCGTCCATGCGGCGGCAGGGGTCTCCACCATAATGCCCAGCGGGATGTCGGCATCAAAGTCAAGCCCCTCCCGGCTCAACTCCTGCTTGCACTGCTCCAGCAGATTGCGTGCAGCGCGAACCTCGTCCAGCCCCGTCACCAGCGGAAGCATGATCTTGATGTTATGGTGCGCCGCACCCGCCCGAAGCAGTGCGCGCAGCTGGATCTTGTACAGCTCCGGCCGGTCCAGGCAATAGCGGATGGCCCGGTGACCGAGGAACGGATTCTCCTCCTTGGCCATACCGAGATAATCAACGGCCTTGTCACCGCCCACATCAAGGGTGCGGATAATGACCTCTTTCCCGGCCATGCAGTCGGAAACAGCCTGGTAGGCCTCCAGCTGCTCATTTTCCGTTGGCGCGCTGGCGCGATCCATGTAGAGAAACTCGGTGCGGAACAGGCCGATGCCCTCAGCTCCATTGTCGGCGGCCAGCTGAGCCTCCGCCGCGGAGCCGATATTGGCATAGAGCCGGAACTGGGTGCCATCTGCATTGACCGTAGCCCTGTCCCGGTAAACGGTGAGCAATGCCCGGCGCTGTGCCTCAACCCGCTGGCGCTGGAGATATTCACTGCGGGTGCGTTCATCGGGGCTGATGAACACCTGTCCCGCCGTTCCGTCCACGATAACACAGGCGCCGTCCTGCACCTGCTCCATCAGCTTGGGCACGCTCAGCACCGCCGGGATCCCCATAGCCCGGGCCAGAATGGCGGAATGGCTCCTCGCGCCGCCCACCTCAGTGACAATGGCGCTAACCGTATCGGCGTGCAGCCCCACCGTCATGGATGCGGTCAGCTCGTGGGCACACAGCACGCAGCCCTGGGGCAGTGTGCTCATGTCCACTCGGGTTACCCCCAGCAGAATAGACAGCATCCGCGTGCGGATGTCCCGCACATCGGCGGCGCGCTGGCGCATCATGTCATCCTCCACGCCGGCGAACATATCGGCATACATACTGCACACCTGGTCTACCGCCGCCTCGGCGCAGCTGCCCGCGTCGATGGCGTCCTCCATCTGACTGCGCAGAAACGGGTCCGCCAGCATAGTGATCTGGCCCGTCAGGATTTCAGCCTCATGGTCGCCCACCTCGGCGCCGATGCGCTCTGCCAATGCCTGAGTGGTCTCGTTGAACTGCTCCACGGCGCGCTGAAGGCGCTGCTTTTCCGCCTCCTTGCCCGCGTAGCCCACGCCGCTGTAATCCAGACTCTGTTCACGAATACAGATGGCATTTCCGATGCCGATGCCGTCAGAGGCGGCAATTCCGCGCAGCTCCATAGCCCTATTCCTCCAAATCAGATTTGTCGTGTGTTCACTCGCCGAGACCGGACTTGACCAGCGCCACGGCGGCATCCAGGCAGGCCTGCTCCTGCTCGCCGGAGCACTGGATCTCGATCTCTGCGCCGCACTTGATGCAGGCAGCCATCAGGTTCATAATGCTGCGGGCATTCACGGTGCCGCCATTGTGCAGGATCGTGACGTCACAGGGATAGGCATTGATGGTGTTGACGAAGAGCTGAGCGGGACGCATATGCATTCCCTGGGGATTGGTCAGAGTGACTTTTGCGGATACCATAATAATTACCTCCAAACGATATTCAGATATCTAAATCTGTGGATCAGGACTTCTTCTTTTTCAGCAGACCGAGCAGCAGCATGCCGGCCACGCTGCCTGCGGCAAGCGCAATGAGATAACCCAGTACATTGGTCATCACCGGGAACACGAACACACCGCCGTGAGGCGCGGGCAGCGCACAACCGAAAGCCATGGACAGCGCTCCGGCCAGACCGGAGCCCACGATGCAGGCGGGCAGGACATGGAGCGGGTCCGCCGCAGCAAAGGGGATCGCACCCTCCGTGATAAAGCACAGACCCATAATATAGTTGACCACACCGGATTTGCGCTCCTCCGCAGTGAAACGGTTCTTGAAAAAGGTGGTCGCCAACGCGATGGCCAGCGGCGGCACCATACCGCCCACCATGACTGCCGCCATGACCTCCGAACCCTGACCTGCGGCAACGGTGGCCAGCGTAGAGGTACCGAACACATAGGCCGCCTTATTGAAGGGACCGCCCATGTCAATGGCCATCATAGCGGCCAGCACGATGCCCAGCAGCACCTTACTGCCCTCGCCCATGGCCTGCAGCCCGGAGTACAGAGCGCTGTTCAGCATACCAACAAAGGGATTGATCAGGCACATGAACAGACCGATCACCAGCAGACCGACCACCGGGTAAATGAGGATCGGCTTCAATCCCTCCAGCGACCGCGGGAGCTTATCGCATAGCTTGCGCATCCCCAGCATCAGATAACCCGCAGCAAAGCCGGCGATCAACGCACCGAGGAAGCCCGCGGGGACAGCGCTTCCGGCGGGACTGGCAAATGTTGCGCCGGACACCGCCAGCGCACCGCCCACAAAGCCCACCATCAGGCCGGGCCGGTCGGCGATCGCCATGGCGATAAAGCCCGCCAGCACAGGGAGCATAAAGTTGAAGGCGGTGCCGCCGATTGCCTTGAACCAGGCGGCCACCGGAGTATTGCTGCCGAAATTGGCATAGTCGAGGGACGCATCATCCAGCAGGAAGGCCAGTGCAATGAGAATGCCGCCGCCGATGACAAAGGGAAGCATATGACTGACACCGTTCATCAGCTGCTTGTAGAGCCTGCGGCCAAAGCTCTCGTTCTCCGCCTGCGCCGCCACCTCACCGGTATGGTGATAGATCGGCGCGGTCGGCGCGCTGTGGATCAGCTCCTCCGGGCGGTAGATCCCGTCGGACACGGGTACCCGCAGGACGGGCTTGCCGTCAAACCGGGCCAGGTCGACCTCCTTGTCGGCGGCAATAATAACGCCCTCGCAGGCGGCGATCTCTGCCCTGGTCAGGATATTCTTTGCACCGCCGGAGCCCTGCGTCTCCACCTTCACGGAGATACCAAGCTCCTGTCCCTTCTTTTCCAGCGCCTCCGCCGCCATATAGGTGTGGGCAATACCGGTGGGACAGGCGGTGATGGCCAGAATGCGGGGTGTCTGCGGTACTTCCGGTGCAGCTGCCGTCTCTTCCAGCGCGGCGGAGTTCTCCGGTGCGCCGAACTTTTCCGTCTCATAGCGGTCAATGACAGCAAGGAAGGTGTCGGCATCCGGGGCTGAGCGCAAATCGCTGAGGAACTGAGGATTCATCAGCAGCACCATCAGGTGGGACAGGATCTCCAGATGCAGGTCGCCGTCCATGGGGGCCGCGATCATAAAGAACAGATCGGAGGGCTGGCCGTCCATCGCGCCGTAATCCACGCCCTCGGTCAGCGTGCAGGCCGCCAGGCTCGGGGCAGTGACGCAGTCACTCTTGGCATGGGGCACCGCAATGCCCGCCTCGATGGCGGTGCTGTTCTGAGCCTCACGGGCCAGAATGGCCGCTTTGTAAGCCCCTTTGTCGGAAATGCAGCCGCTCCGGGTCTGAAGCTCGACCAGCAGGTCGATGACTCCTTCTTTATCCGCGGCATGGGTGTGAAGCTGGATCTTGGATGCGTCAAGCAGATCGATAATGCGCATAGTCAGATCTTCCTTTCTTAAAACTGCGCCAAAAGCGCATGAATTTCCTCTTCTGTCGCCAAAGTATCGGAAAAAGCAGTGGCGCTGCCTGCGGCGGCTCCCAGCTTGTGGGCGTAGCCGTAATCTCCGCGTTCCAGCCAACCGGCAATGAATCCGGCCACCATGGAATCCCCCGCGCCGACGGAGTTCCGGACGGTGCCCTCAGGCACGCCCAGCCGATGGACGCCGCCCTGCTCATCCAGCAGAAGGGAGCCATCCCCCGCCATGGACACCAACACATTGCGGGCTCCGCGCTTTTGCAGTTCGCGGGCACAGAGCAGGATCTCCGTGTCGCTGTTCAGCTTCCGGCCAAAGATCTCACCCAGCTCAATATGATTGGGCTTGATCAGGAAGGGATGGTAGCCCAGCACATTGCAGAGCAGATCCCGCGTGGCGTCCACCACGGTGAACACACCCCGGCCCTCCACCCGGCGCAGCAGCTTTTCATAGCTGTCGTCCGGCATAGAGGCGGGAATGGAGCCGGAAATCACCAGCACATCGCCCTCGCCCAGCGCGTCCAGCTTCCGCATCAACTCGTCCAGCGCCTGCGCACTGACTGCCGGCCCCTGGGCATTAATCTCCGTCTCAGCGCTGCCCTTTATCTTGACATTAATGCGGGTCTGCCCTTCATCCAGCCGGATGAAGTCCTGACGGATGCCCCGCTCACTCAGACTGCGCTCCAGCTCCCGGCCGGTAAATCCGGCCACAAAGCCCAGTGCGGTGGTTTCAACCCCCAGCGCCTTGAGTACACAGGAGACATTGATGCCCTTGCCGCCCAGTTGGATCTCCTCGCTGCTGGTACGGTTGGTTATGCCCGGCTCAAAATGAGCCACCCGCATCACATAGTCCAGCGCGGGATTGAAGGTAACGGTATAAACCATGCTCACACTTCCTTTATAATCGTATGATCCATATAACTCTTGTCCGGCAGGCGGTCGGTGATGATAGCCGCCTGTTCCAGCGGCAGGAACGACACCGCCGTCACCATCTGGAATTTGCTTGCGTCCGCCAGCACATAGGTGAGGTAGGATTGCTCGGCGGCCGTCTGCTTGACCGCCGCCTCCTCCCGGTCCGGTGTGGTAAAGCCCTGCCGGACGGTGATGCCGTTGGTACCGAGAAACGCCTTGGTGAAGTTGAATTGGCGCAGCGCGTCCAATGTCATAGAGCCCACCATGGCCCGAGTCTCCGGGCGGAGCAGGCCGCCCACACAGTAGCAGCGCAGTCCGAGCGCCGCCATCTGCGCCATAACATCCACGCTGTTGGTGACAAAGCTGGCCTTGGAATCCCTCAGATGGGGCAGCATCCGCACTGTGGTGGTGCCGGAATCCAAAAACACCACGTCATCATCGTTCACAAACCCGGCGGCATAGGCCGCGATGCGCTCCTTCTCATCCTGGCACAGCTGAGTCTTTGTGCTCACATCCTGCTCTTTTCCGATGAACGACTCCCCCGCCAGCACAGCGCCGCCGTGAACCTTGTTCAGCAGGCCCTGATCGGCCAGCACATTCAGATCCCGCCGGGTGGTGGCCTCTGATGCGCCGGTCAGTTCGCACAGACGCGCCACACTGGCCGCGTGATGCTCCTGGAGTTCCTGAAGAATCGCCGCAAAACGCTGTTCCACTAACATAGTTGTTCTCCTTGATCGTTCATGATCGTTATTGCTTGTTTACGCCTTCATTATAGCGCCGTTTCTTGCATTGTCAATCATATTCAATCAAATTCGCGCAACAAAATTTATGCTCCTGTTTTGTACAGTTTGTATAAGCGCGGAACAGGGGCCGCCGCATTCCTCCCGACCACGCGTTTCATAGAGGATCCGGACTTTTCTAATTTTCTACTTGCAAAATCACTCTTATTGCGCTATTTTGTAATTACCAACTGAAAAAAGAGAGGAAAAAGCATTGCGCACAGTAAACGAGGAGGCCCGGCAGGCCAAAAAAATCGAGATCATGGAAAAGGCCTATGACTGTTATGCCGAGCACGGACTGAACGGCGTGGGCGTAAAAGCAGTGGCAGAAGCGTGCGGCTGCAATGTTGCCACACTCTATCAGTACTTTGAAAATCTGGATGATCTGATCATTCAGTCCACCGCCTACTGTATGACCAAGGTGGAGGATGACTTCATGGCTCTGGCCCCCACCGATCCGGAGGACGCCATACGATTCATTGAACAGATCCCCTACTGGACCGCCAAAAAGCACGGAAAAAAATACAGACTGATGTATCAGGTCTATACACACCCCAAATATATCGAATACGGAAAGGAGTTCTTCAAGGGCGTCGACGAACACTACACAGAGTACGCCAAACAGCTGGAGCCCAAGATCGGCGTCCCCTATACGGTCATAACGCCGCTGATCTTCATCCTGGTCCGCGCCAGCGTCCACTACGCCCTGTTCGAGGACGAGTATTACCTGAAAGGCCAACTGGAGGTCTTGAAGCAGGCGTTCCTGCTGTTCCACGAACAATATCTGAAGCATAACAATTCTCCCCACAAATCGACACCATCATAACCCAAACGATCCCGCCCGGAAGAGGACTCTCCCCTCTTCCGGCTTTTTTATTCAGAACGGCTAATTTTTCTAATTTACCACTTGTCGAATCTGGGCAGTTATGCTATTTTATAGTTAAACGAACGTTTATTTATAGCGCAAGGAGGAGTGCGTACAATGGACGAACGCAGTACCCGAGAGCGGAGGAACAAACTGCTGATCCTCCTATTGAGTGTGGGAATCGTGGTGTGCCTTGCCATAACGATCTGGGCCGTATTCTTTCGCCGACCGGCGCCGGCCCCGGAACCGGACTATGCTGCACCGGAACTGGAGCAAAATGCCGAGCCGGCAAAAGACAGCGGCACAAAGCTGGATATCCCGGCCGGAGGCGGCGGGATCAGCATCGCATATTCCAGCGCGGTGACTGTCAGCCTGTCCAGTGGGGAGGTACAGTTTCAGTACACCCATCCATCCAGCTCCACGCAGAACATTGTGCTGTGTGTAGAGGTAGAAGGCACTGTCATTGCACAGTCCGGGCTCATCCTGCCGGGCAGTCAGCTTCAGACGCTGTCCCTGCTGGAGGGTGCCGCGGACACCCTTTCGGAGGGCACTTATACAAACGCCGATTTTCGCATCCTGAGCTATGACCCGGAGAGCGGCGAGAAAGCAATGGTAGACACGCTTGCACAGATCACCGTGACCGTTCAATCGTAAAAGGAGAGATCGGAAGAGCGTCGTGTAGGGAAAG
>USIZ01000045.1 GCA_900554855.1 uncultured Eubacteriales bacterium
GACGCCTTGCTCTGGATGGAGCCGAGGAAGGCGGGCTGGGAGAAGATCTCCCCCTCCTCGCCGCCGGTGCTGAACAGGAATCGGTAGAGTGCAAAGCCGCCGGCCGCCAGCAGGGCGAGCACAACGGCCAGAATGGAGACCGTATAATCCAGTGCGGTCTTCTGCTTGATGGCAGAGATGATGCCGAAGGGGATGCCCAGAAGGACCGTCACACCGACGCTGAGCACGCCCAGGCGGATCGTCACCCACACGCGCTCGGCGATAGAGGTGGTGACGGCACGGTTGGTCATGTAAGAGGTGCCCAGATCAAACCGGGTGACCACACCCCAGATGTACTGTCCGAGCTGGACCAGAAAGGGCTGATCCAGACCCATTTCATGCTGAACCTCGTCATACTGCTCCTGAGTGTAGTTGTCCGGCATCTGGTTGAGCACCGGGTCGCCGGGCATCAGATAGCTCAGGGAAAAGACGATGATCATAACACCGATCAGTACGGGGATCATCTGGAGCAGGCGTTTGAGGATATACTTTATCATATTGTTTCCTCCTTATTTGCGGTGCTCTGGGCCTGCTCCCGTCCGTCCGATGGGACGGACGGGAGCGAAAGGTCACATTGCGTCGGATGCGATCAGCCGATCACAGAGATGTTCCGCAGAGAGGGGGAACCGGTGATGGGAATGTCGCAGGTGCCGATACGGGAGTTGTAGGCATAAGCGGTGCTCCACTGGCCCACGGGAACCATGCTGTGGTGGTCATAGAACCAATCCTGCACGTCGCTGTAGATCTGTGCGCGCTCGCTGTCGTCTGTGGTGCCGCGGCCCTTCTCCAGCAGGTCGATGATCTCGGGATCGCTCTGGGCGGTGCACTTGTAGGCGAAGCTGTCGCGGTAGAAGGTGTAGACGTCGGCGGCCTCGTTGGTGGCGGTGGCGATGGCCGCACCGTTGATGAAGAAGTCGGTGCCGCCGGACTGGGTCCAGTAGTCGGCAACGGCGGTGGACTGGTCAAAGCTCTCCACGTTGACCTTGATGCCGATCTGCTCCAT
Source organism: uncultured Eubacteriales bacterium (assembly GCA_900554855.1). Classification (GTDB taxonomy): domain Bacteria; phylum Bacillota; class Clostridia; order Oscillospirales; family Oscillospiraceae; genus UMGS1766. The sequence goes on from USIZ01000045.1 coordinate 1,043, forward strand.
GTAATACTGGAAGCTCTCGGCGATCTTGGTGGAGGTGCCGGCGGTGTTGGTGACGAAGGTCAGCTCCGGGTTGGAAATGCCGGACTCTTCGACCAGCTTCTTGGCGGCGTCGGGATCATAGGTGTAGGCGTGGCCGTCCTTGAAGTAGGGGTTGGACTCGTTCAGTGTGGACTTGGAGGGAGTGGCCAGAATGCCCCAGGCCTGATCGGCAATGGCGGCGCCGTCGGTGCCCAGGCAGATGGCCTCGCGGATCTTGTCGTTCTTCAGGATCTCGTTCTCAGGGCTGAGGACGATGACAGCAGAGGCGTTGGAGCTGACGGGGACATAGGTGCCCAGGCTGGAGTCGGCGGCGATCTCGTCGCAGTCGTCAGCGGTCAGGTTGATGGCCACGTCGATGACGCCGTTCATGTAGTCGGCCATCATGGTGGTGTCGTCGGTGTACTTGTAAATGGTGATCTCCTTGGCGGAGGCGACGCCCTCGTCGGCCTCGTCCTTCATCCACCAGTCGTCCCGGCGCTCAAAGGTGATGGACACGTCGGTGGTGCTCTCCTTCACGGTGTAGGGGCCGGAGCCGCAGACGGAATCCTTGGAGAACCAGTCGGGGCTGTCGCCCAGGCCCTCGACGAAGGACTTGTCCATGACGAAGATGTTCAGGCCGGACTGCCAGGGGCCGTAGGGCTGAGTGTACTGCAAGTACAGGGTCATGCCGTCGTCGGAGATCTTGGAGTTGTCGAAGTCCACCACGGTGAAGTTGGTGGCGCCGCGGGGAGACTGGGCAAAGCGCTGCATGGAGTAGAGCACGTCTTCCATGGTCATCTGGTCGCCGTTGGAGAAGTAGATGTTGTCCTTCAGGGTGAGCACCAGCTGGTTCTCGGCATCCGTGGACCACTCATAGCTCTTCAGAATGTCGGAATACCACTTGCCGTCGGAGCCGATGCTGAACAACTGGTCATAGAGCAGGTAGCCGGCGGCGGTGGAGCACTCGGTGCTGAACAGCTGGCAGATGTCGAAGTGACCGAGGAACTGCTGAGCGGTGGAACCGACCGCGATGGAAGCCTCGGTGTCGATCTGACCGGCAGCTGTGCTGGTGGCTGCGCCGCTCTGGGAGCCCGCATTGGACTTGCCGCTGTCGGCACTGCCGCCGCAGGACGCCAGTGAGAACACCATGGTGGCCGCAAGAGTCAGGCCGGCAATGCGTTTGAAGATGCCTTCTTTTTTCATTGTGTTTCCTCCTCATTTGGTTTGGTTCGGTTTGCGTCCTCAGCCGCCGTCAGCACTGCGTTCCAGATTATATTATATGGTGTGGGACCGACGCCTGATGTCGGAGGGGACGGAAACCAGCGGCCAGCGTTGGCGGGGTCTGGGCGGCCGCTCGATCATGGTTCGCAGTATAAATTGGTCGGATGTCAAACGCAAGGTAGAAGAAATGACCTGGGTGTCAAATCCCGCCCTGAGTGCTGGAAGAGCAGTGCCAGATCCGGTCAGAAAGAGGGTGGCAAAACGATGAATGACAGTGTGATATTCTGAAGCACGCACTCATTAACCGACTATTATGCGTATATTTTCGACAAAACATGAGATTCTGCCAATTTTTTATACAAAATGTTACACTGAAACAACCAACGGTTGTCACTCATTTTGGGCGGATTTCTTGAAAGCAGCGTCACAGGTGAGCTATAATTATAATGAATTTATATAATAGTATGATATCGTGGCAGGGCGCTGCCCGGCGGAAAGGGAACGACATTTTCTATGAAGCAAAAGCGCAACAATCTATTCCCGGTTTTTCTGAGTACACTGATGATCGCTCTGGCATTTGGTGCGCTTGTCCTTGCGGCGGGAACTGCCATGCCCCGGGGCGGAGCTACACTGCTGCTGCTCATTGCTGCCATGGGCGCTGCCGCTGCTGTGGTCACCGGGCTGAAAAAATACCGCTTCTCCTTCCATAAGTCCTGTCAGCTGCTGCCCCAAAAGCTGGCGGAGGAGCTGGACGGACTGAACACGGGCGATCAGTTTGAGCTGCTGTGCCGCCGCTTTGCAAAGCAGAACGAGGAGTTCAACGCCATGAGCGTGGAGCGTCTGCTGGGGCGTCTGCTGGCGGATAACTCGCACACGCAGGTGGTGGAAAATCTGGGAGAGCGGCTCCAGTCGATCCTGCACAGCGAGGCCTTCGGTTACCGCTGGACAAGCTACTGTCTGGTCCATGTCCGGCTGGAGGATTACGAATCCTATATGCTCAGCAACTGTGACGGGCGGCTGCTGCTGAAGGATCTCCGGCGGATGTACGATGTGGTGAACCATGCCTTTGACACCATGCTCAACCAGACCCACACCACCCACAGCGTGGAGCAGAAAAACAGCTGCGTGTTTTTGGTCAATCTGAACGGCACCACCCCGGATACGCCCCGGGCAGAGCTGGAGCGTATGGTGGATGGGCTCTGCGATGCCTGCGGCGATGTGGTGCGGGAGCTGGCGGAGTCCTTTAATGTTTCGCTGGCGGTGGCCGTATCCACTCCGTTCACCGATGTGGCCGAGACGCACAACACCTACGAATGGCTGCTCACCCTGCGGGAGTACAGCGATTTTATCGGTTCCTCCAAGCCGGTGCTCGGACCGGCGGATTTCGGTCAGTTCATTTCCACGCCCCACGCCGCGCCGGTGGATATGGAAAAGAACTACTACTCCGCCCTGCTGGCCGAGGACTTCGAGCGGGCGGAACAGGCCATTTACGAGCTGGAGCGCTATGCGCTGAACAACAACGGCTACAGCATCTCTACTCTGAAGAACATCATGAAGCTGTGTCTTGGAACGGCAGAGGAGGTTGCCACCTCCAACACCATTTCCGCCGTCAGTGTGGCCTCTACCGACTGGCGGCAGGGCATCGAGACCTGCGAGACGCTGGACGAGCTGAATGCGTTGATCCACCGTTTCTTCCAGTTCCTCGTCACCCGTTCCGAGCCGCGCCAGCATGAGTGCTCCAATACGGCTAAAAAGATCCTGACGTTCCTGGACGAAAATTACACCTGTCCCGATCTGTCCATTGCCATGCTGTCCGACTCCCTGTCTCTGAGTCCCTCCTATATCTCCCGTATTTTTAAGCGGGAGACGGGTCAGAACGTGCCGGATTACATCCATGAGAAGCGGGTGCGCCAGGCCAAAGAGCTACTGGCCTCCACCGATCAGTCCATCAGCGACATTGCCCAGCGGGTGGGCTACTCTACCGCCTGGACGATGAACCGCATTTTCAAACGCATTGTCCATATGACCCCCGGCGCATGGCGCCAGCTGGCCCAGTCCGGGCAGGAGGCCCCCTTATGAAATACCGCGGATTTTTCCCATTGCTGCTGACAGCACTGCTTATACTGTCGATCTGCGTCACCGGTGCCGCTGCCATCGAAAAGCCGCTGACGCAGGCGCAGAGCGACTTCACTGCGGAGGGCGCGTTGGGCGCGGGCTGTTCCGAGTCTGCGCTGGGCGACCTGCTGGCTGACGCGGCGCTGGAGGAGACCGGGGCGCAGATGGCGATCCTCCCCGCAGGCGTGATGACCGGCACGCTGGAGAAGGGAGCGGTGTTCCAGAGTGATGTGGAGCGCGTCGTCCCGGAAAATGCCGAGCTGGTTACGGCTCGGCTCACCGTCGCCGACCTTGCCGCCCTGCTGGAGCAGGGGGTGTCGAAGTTGAGCCGCAATGAGTCGGAGCAAATCGACGCGACCTCTGCCTGGGACGGCTTTCCACAGGTGGGCGGCTTCAGCTGGGAGTATGATGTGTCCGCCCCGGAGGGGGAGCGGCTCCAGTACATCCGCTATGACGGACAGGAGCTGGAGCTCACCGACTGCCAAAGCACCTATATGGTGGTGAGTGTCCCTGCCCTGTTTGACGGGTCTATGGGCTATCCGGCCTACTCCTTTGAGCGTACCGGCACAGAGCTGCGGCAGGCCCTGCGGGACTACTGTTCCGCCCGGGACAGTATCGCTGTCCCCGCCAGCCGCTCTACGGCGATCGGGACGGCCAGTTATCCCATAAAAGACCGACTTCCGGTTATGGCCGTCGTCATTGTCGGCGTTCTGATCGCACTCGTTGCATCTATCCCCAAGTGGAAGGAGGAGAAGCATTTCTCGTTCCGGGGAAAGTGATTTGCATTTTGTCCAGAAATACAGGCATTTCGAGCGTACACGCCGCATTCACGGCTGCACGCAGGCCCCGCCGCAGATTTCTCTGCGGCGGGGCCTTTTATCTGGGCTGGACTATTGAAAAGTGAGCCATTCTTTGCTATTGTTAAACGAAGTGCTCCCTGCGGCGAAACAAGGGGGAAGGAAAAACTGACCGAGATGCAGACCGGGCCGGAGTATGGCGTCGGCGGACGATCTGCGGGCAAGCGTTCAGAAACCACCAGAGACAGATGTGAGGAGAGACGGAATGACAGAGGAAACATTTACGCTGACCGTTACCGGCGTCACGCGGGAGGAATATTTGCAGGGCAGTACGGAGAGCGCCCGCCGCGCTTACCGACTGATGGCGGGGGCCGCGGTCGTTATCTGCATTTTGATCGAAGCGGCGGCCAAGAACTTCACCTTGAAGGGGGTGTTCTGGCCGCTGGGGATCTATGTCGCGGGGGTGCTCGCGTGGAATGTGCTGGTGCGGGTCAACTACAAGGGTCAGCTGGACTCCATCGACCCGGTCACCTATGAATTTGACGCCCAGGGCTGGAGCGTGACCGTGGGCGAGAGCCGGACGGAGGTCGCATGGGCGCGCACGCCAATGCTGCGCAGGACAAAGGCCTGCATCTTTGTCTATAACAGCGGCACCACCTCCAATATGCTGCCGCGCAGACTTCTGACGCCGGAGCGGGAGCAGCAGCTTTTTGACTGGTTCCAGGCCAGCCGCGCCCAGGCAAAGGCATACCGGAAGGAGCAGGAGAAAAAGGATCGGGAGGAGTTCCGCAAGGAATACCAGTCCGTCCGCATCACCGGCCGGGGCCCCGCATGGGGTCCGTTTCGCCGGAAAAAGTGAGCAAAACAGTGAAATCCGCCTTTCTGATCTTATTCAGAAGGGCGGATTTCAGCTTTATACTTCTCTTTTGCGCCTTGGGCGAAATTAGTGCAAAGGACTGGGGCGGAACTCTGCGAGGCTCTTGCGTGCAAATATCGAAGATAGGATTTTTTTAACAGGCTGAAGGCTCTGACGGTCGTCAGAGCCTTTTGATCTAAACTGTTAAAACTCAGCTGTTTTGCATCTCGCTCTCGGCGTCCTTGACCATTGCCTCGCCGACGGTGTAGATATCACCGGCACCGACGGTCAGGATGAGGTCGCCGGGTTTGGCCAGTTCCTCCAGGCGGCGCTTCACGTCGTCCAGCGTGGCGCAGTATTCCGCGCCGGGAATGCGCTCGGCCAGGTCTTTGGAGGAGATGCCCAGCGTGTTCTTCTCCCGGGCGGCGTAGATCTCCGCCAGCAGGGTGATGTCGGGACGGCCCAGCTCCCGGACAAAGTCGCCGAACAACGCCTTGGTGCGGGTGTAGGTGTGGGGCTGGAAGGCGCAGATGATGCGCTCATAGCCCAGCGTCCGGACGGTGTCCATCAGCACATGGAGCTCACCGGGATGGTGGGCGTAATCGTCGTAGATCATGGCGCCGTGATACTCGCCCTTGAACTGGAAGCGGCGCTCCGCGCCCCGGAAGGCGTGCAGACCGGCGGCAATGGCCTCGGCGGGGGCGTCCACTGTCAGGGCGGCGGCGGCAGCGGCCAGCGCGTTTTTCACGTTGTGCTTGCCGGGCACGCTCAGCTCGATGTGGGTGAGCTTTTTGCCGTCCTGCATCAGGTCGAACTGACCCACGCCGTTGACGTATTCCAGATTCTCGCAGTAGACGTCGGCATAGCTGCCCATGCCGAAGGTGATGATGTTGCGGTCCAGACCGTCCAGCGTGTCCATGGTGTTGCGGTCGTCGGCATTGGCCACGATGACGCCGCCCTCAGCGGGCACCAGATCGGCAAAACGGCGGAAGGAGTTCTCCACATCGGCCAGATCCTTGAAGAAATCCAGATGATCGGCCTCAATGTCCAGAATGACGGCGGTGGTGGGGCGGAAGGACAGGAAGGAGTTGCAGTATTCGCAGCTCTCCAGGATGATGGTGTCTCCCTTGCCCACCCGGTGGCCGGCGTGGAGCAGCGGCAGGGTGCCGCCGATCATGACGGTGGGATCCATCTGGGCGGCCATGATAATATGGGTGCACATGGAGGTCGTGGTGGTCTTGCCGTGGGTGCCGGAGATGCACAGGGCGTGCTTATAGTCGGTCATGAGTGCGCCCCAGGCCTGAGCCCGCTCGTAGACGGGGATGTTCGCGGCATGAGCGGCGGCGATCTCGGGGTTGTCATCGTGGACGGCAGCGGTGCGGATCACCAGATCCTTGCCCTGCACGTTTTCGGCAAAGTGGCCGATGATGACCTGGATGCCCAGAGTGCGCAGGTGTTCCACCGTCTTGCTCTCCTTCATATCGGAGCCGGAGACGATGACGCCCATGCCGTGCAGCACTTCGGCCAGCGGGGCCATGGACACGCCGCCAATGCCCACCAGATGGGCGCGGCAGCCGGGCTTCAGCCGGCTTTTTAATTCGGTAATGATCATGGAAAACGGCCTCCTATGACAGCCATAGTTTTACGGATGATCGTTCGGCGCGCTAATCAAAGCCTTCCGACCCTTTTGTCAGCTCCGCTGACATTTCCCCACACTGTGGGGAATCCCCTCTTGAGGGGAAGGTGGCAGCAAAGGAAGATCTGCCCTGGACCTGCCCCTCATCAGCCGTCTGCGGCAACAGCCTTTTTTGGAGCGCCTTCGGCGGTTACAGCACTTGCCCGGGAATGCGCCGCTGGCGCATTCCTGTTTCGGGCTCACTCCCCAAGGGGAAGCCTATATAAACCGAACGATTAAATATACTTTTTCTCACAAGCTCACATATTATATGCCCTGCCCTGTGGAAATTCAAGCGCTTCTTGTGAAAACAGCGTCAGTTTTTGCGTATCAGCCGATTTTTGTTGAAGAAAGCGCCGGGCTGTGGTACAATTTGCAGGTTAAATCAGGATAAATCACAACCTGGAAGGAGAGACGACGATGAAGCAGGAGCGCAGTTATCCCAAGGTATATGTCACCAACAAGGCGGAGCGGGCCGTCAAGGGAGGCCACCCGTGGGTGTACGGCGAGGAGATCCGCCGCATGGAGGGCACGCCGGAGAACGGCGGTCTGGTGGATGTGCTGGCGGGCAGCGCCTATCTGGGTACCGGTTTTTACAACGATGCCTCCAAGATCACCGTCCGGCTCATCTCCCGCAGCGCCAACGACCGGTTTGACGCCGCCTTCTGGCGCCGCCGGGTGGAGTACGCTCTGCGCTACCGCAGGACGGTCATGCCCGGCTCCGACTTCAAGTGTTGCCGCCTGATCCATGGCGAGGCCGACCAGATGCCCGGTCTGACGGTGGATCGGTATGACACGATCCTGTCCGTGCAGGTGCTCTCCCTGGGCATGGAGCGGGTGAAGGACGTGG
>USIZ01000046.1 GCA_900554855.1 uncultured Eubacteriales bacterium
GGTCATTATCCGCTATCCCATGATCCCAGGCTATAACTTGGACGAGGCGGAGGCCATCGCCGACTACCTGACCCAATTCTCCTGTATTGAGCGGGTCGACCTCATCGGCTATCACCGGTTTGGGGCGACGAAGTACGACCAGATCGGCATGACCTACACCGTGGAAGGGGAGAGTATGCCTGCGCAGCAGCGGCAGGAGATCCTGGAGCTGTTTCAGGCCAAGGGTCATAATGCACAACTGGGCGGATAACAAAAAGTGAAAATTCCCGAACAACAAAGCCGGAAGAGAAAGACTCTCTTCCGGCTTTTGTCCGTGGGTGTTACTGATAGCGGCATTTTTTGCTGGTGGTAAAGCCGGCACGGCACATTCCCTCCGCCAGAGTGAGCGCACAGTCTACGCCGTCCAGCACGGGCACGCCCAGTTCCTTCGCCATGGCCGCAGCCAGTTCTGACTGACCGGCAGCGCTGAGCACAATGACCTCTGCCCCGTCGTCATTTACGGCGTGGGCAGCGGCGTTTCTGAGCTTGCCCGCCATATCTGCACAGCGGCATTCCGGGCCGGGGGCGCGGAGAGGCGCGGTAAAGGGTTCCAACCCATAGGCGCGGATATTGGCCTCCTTGTTTGGAATGCCGCGCTCACCAGTGGACACCACAGAGAACTTGTGACCCAGCATAGTGGCCATCTTCATGGAGCTCTCGCCGATGCCCAGTACCGGGTGGGTGCTGGCCTCCCGGAGAACGGTCAGGTTCGGGTCACAGTGGCAGGCAATGATAAAGGCATCTGCCTTTTCTTCCCATTGCTCCACCAGCGTCAGCATACCGGGAAGCGCTTTTGCCGCATCCATGCAGGTGTCGATGTACTGGGGCGCGCCGGGGGTGGCCAGTGTGACCACTTCAAAGCGGTCAGCGGCAAAGGCCTTCTGGAGAGCGTGCTTTGAGCGGGAGGTGCGATAGTATGAGCGAACAATATATTATTACGATCTCGCGGGAATTTGGAAGTCTGGGCCGTCCCATCGCCCGAAGAATGTCTGAAATACTGGGGGGCATGTACTATGACCGTGACATCGTCGAGGAGGTGTCCAAGCAGCTGCAGTTGCCGGTCCCGACTATTTCAGATGTGGAGGAGCGTGCCCCGGGCAGCTATTTCTCCATGCGGTTCCCGCTGGGCAATATGACCTCTGATCTCCAGAACAAGGTGTTCCGTGCGCAGCAGGATATCATCACAGAACTTGCAGATAGGGAGAGCTGCATCATCGTCGGACGGTGTGCGGACTATGTGCTGCGGGAAAAGAAAAATCTCATGCGGGTGTATATTTACACCAGCTATGAGAACAAGTACGACAACTGTGTCAATAATCTGGCTATGACGCCCCGTGAGGCGAAAAAAATGATCCGAGATGTGGATCAGGCCCGTATTGCATACCATATGCGCTACGCAGGCTATATGCCGGATGAAAACAAGGATATTCAGATCGATTCTGCATTTCTCGGCGTGGAAGGTACTGCGTGGTACCTCAGCCAGGCGGCCAAGCACCGGTTTGGTGTGGAGTGAAATGGAATACAGTGGGCACAGCACCGGTAAGGACAACGCCTCCGACTTAGTCGGAGGCGTTGTCCTGCGTTTTGCTCAAGAGAATCGACCGGGTACGCACCTTCACCCTCCGATCTGCACGTTTGGGTGATAGGCGCGGAAAAACTCCAGCAGCTGTCGTACCTGATCCTGAGAGTAGGGTTCCACCTTTCCGGCCAGCGGATAGGCAAGGCCAATCTCCTCGTATTTGGAGACGCCGTATTCGTGATAGGGCATCAGGTCGACCCGTTCTACGTTGGGGCTTTCGCGCAGCAGCCGCCCCAGTGCAGCCAGCTCCTCCGGGCTGTCGTTATACCCCGGCACCAGCGGGGCGCGCACGATGACCGGCTTGTTTGTGGCGCGCAGGTGCTCAAAGGTGCGCAGGATCTCCTCATTCCCGGCACCGGTATTCTCCTGATGCCGTGTGGAATCCATTCCCTTCAGGTCAAACAACACCAGATCTGCCGCGTCCAGCGCAGCGAGGGCCTCCTCGGTGCAGGGATAGCCGCAGGAGTCAATGGCCGTGTGAATGCCTTCTGCGTGGCACAGCCGGATCAATTCCCGGCAGAAGGCGCTCCAACAGGTGGCCTCGCCGCCGCCAATGGTCACGCCGCCGCCGGAACGGGTCAGGTAGGGCTTTTCCCGCCGGATGCGGCCCATCAGGTCTTCCGGGGTGTACCACTTGCCAAACAGCCGCAGGGCATCCTCGAAGCAGGCTGTCTCACACCGGCCGCAGCCGATGCATTTGGCGCGGTCGATTTTCAGCGTTCCTGTCTCCCAACGGATCGCCCCCTCCGGGCAAGCGGACACACAGTCCGAGCAGCCGGAGCGGCAGTGGGCGGCAAGAAAGCGCATCTCCGGCTGAAAGGACTGCCCCTCCGGATTGCAGCACCATTTGCAGCGCAGACGGCAGCCTTTCAGGAAGATCGTCGTCCGGATGCCCGGTCCATCTACAAACGAGCCGTTGACCAGATTAAAGACAGGGGCGCGGAGCGGAGTCTGTTCCATGGCGAACCCTCCATTCAGCCGATGTCGGAGAACTCGAATCGGGCAATGATGTCATCTTGCAGTTCCCGGCTCAGCTCCACAAAGTAGGCACTGTAAGTCGCTACCCGAACCAGCAGATCGCGGTAGCGCTCCGGGTGCTGTTGGGCATCCCGCAGCGTATTGGTATCGACAAAGTTGAACTGCACCAGATCGCCGCCGGTTTCGCAGAAGATCCGCAGTGCGTCCGCCAGTTTTTCCAGATTGCGCTCGCTCTCCACTGCTTTTTTGGAAATGCGCAGGTTGAGAATGGAGCCGTGGGACAGCCTGGTTTGATCCAGCGCCGCCACCGAGGCCAGCGTGGAGGATACGCCGCTGGTATTGCGGCCCTGATAGGGGGAAATGCCGCCCTCGGCCAGCGGAATGCCCGCTTTTCTGCCGTCGGGGAGGGCTCCGGTGATGTGGCCGAAGGCCACACTGATGGTCATGGCCAGGCAGGCCGCCGTGGTGGCCACGCCGGCGTAGGCGGTGTGGCTATGGAGAAAATCGCAGGAGCGAGCCAGCACGTCCCGGAACAGATCGTCCACATAGGGGTCATTGTTGCCGAATTTCGGCACGCGGCGCAGCAGCGCCAGCGCCTGAGGATCACCCTCAAGGTCATGATCCAGCAGCTCCAGCAGCCGGGGCCAGGACAGAGAACGGTCGTCATAGATGGTTTTTTTGATGGCGGCCAGGCTGTCGCCCACATTGGGCGCCCCGGCAAAGGCCGAGGTGTGGGTGGTGCGCACCCGGTAATCGTACAGATCATCGCCGTGCTCAATGCACCCCTCGTAGAAGGAGGAAAGCAGCGGGCAGGGGTACTGTTGATAGAGCATCAGATCTACATTTTTGAAGTAGAACAGCCGCTCCATCACATATTCAAACTGGTGCTCAAAGGCGTCCAGCAGATCTTCAAAGCGCTCAAACTGTGCCGGGTCACCCAGATCAAGGCCGAGCTGGGCGCCGGTGGCGCGCACCCGGCCGTGGTTCAGCGTCAGTTCCAGGATTAGGGGATAGTTAAAGCTGGAGCCGCCGATGTCGTGGGTTTTGGCCGGGATCGTCGGGTTGTGACAGCCGGTGGAGATATATTCGTTGGCATCCGCCTCGTCGATTCCCGTCCAGACGAGGGAGCGGATGGTCTGGGTGTCGCTGACGAATTTCAGCTTGCCGCCCAGATCCCGCGCCACCTGACAGGCGCGGCGGACAAATTCCGGCGGATTCTTGGGGTGGATGCGCACCACCACGTCTTCGCCGGTCAGTCCGACTGCCCGCTCAGCGTCCAGAATCAGGTAGGAGACTGCGTTGACCGCGTCCTCGCCTGCGCGGGTGCAGCCGCCGATGGTGATTCCCTGCATACAGGGGGAACCGGTCATCATGGTCGCCACAATGCCGTCCTGGGGGTTGATGACCGCGTTCATCTTGATCATCATGAGACTGAGCAGCTCCCGGGCCTCGTCGTCCGTCAGAACACCGGCCGCAATATCCCGCTCGTAATATGGCGCCAGATATTGATCCATACGGCCCATGGACATACCAGCTCCCCAGCCCTCCAGCATCAGGCACACATAGAGGAACCAGCAGGATTGCAGCGCCTCCCGGAAAGAGTCGGCCGGGGTGTGGGGCACCTTGCGGCAGATGCGGGCGATCTCGTCCAGCTCTGCCCGCCGGGGCTGAGGCGCGGTTCTGGCCTGTTCCTCGGCCAGCGCGGCATAGCGCGCGGCGAAGTACTCCACCGCCTCGTAGCTCTCCAGCATGGCCTGTAACATGGGACGGCGGCGCAGATCTGCCGGATCGGAATAGGTTAGCCGCGCCATCCGGGTGCGGATCCGCTCCGCCATGCCGGAAAGCCCCTCCCGGAGCAGCAGGGCGTAGTCAATGGCGACATGGGCCGGGTAGTGGCCGTTTTCGCAGAAGCCGAAGCTGGACACCGCCACATGGTCATACCCTTGCAGCTCCGGCGGTACCAGCTGCTCCATCTGACTGCGCAGCGAGCGGCCGTTCCAGTAGGAGACACAGCGGCGCATGGCTTCTTTTTCCGTCTCGTTCAGATCCTGATAGGGGTCATATTCCCGGGTGGACAGGGAGTCCATCTCTGCCAGAATCCAGTCGCTGCTCAATTCCGGCATCAATGCGCCGCCCCGGATCTTGCTGGTGTGATTGCCCACCAGAAGCTCGCCCGGTTCAATGCGGATCGTCATATGCTCCAATACGTTCCGGAGTGCCCGCGCCCGGCGGAGCGGGGCCGGGACGCCTTCTGTATTTTGCCAGGATTCGGTCAGGTAGACCGCCCGTTCCGTGCAGACCGCCGGCTGTTCCACCATACGGTTCCGCAGGGCCTGTGCCCGCGCTGTGAGCTGATATTCCTTCATGCTGCCGCCTCCTTTATCTGATAGACAGAGCATAGCACCGGGGCGGAAGAACCGTCAAATTCATTCTTTGTCAGCTGATGTATAGATATTTGTCTATGCTGTAAAACTATGCTATACTGTCTTCACTCAGGGAGGTGTGGCAATGACAGAAATACAGCTTACTTATACGCTTCGCGCAGCCCAACTGCACAGCGTTTCGCTGGCCGCAGCCCAGCTGCACGTCAGTCAGCCCTCCGTCAGTGTGCAGATCACCCGGCTGGAGCAGGAGCTGGGCTTCCGTATTTTTGACCGCGATCGGAAGACAGGCCTGACGCTCACCCGCAGTGGAGCGACCTTCCTCGAAGGAATGAACCGCATTCGGCAGGATTATCAGGCGCTTCTGCGCCGCTGCGCGGAACAGAACGGAGGCTGCACCGCCGCCCGAATCGGCTTTTTCTCCGCATGGGATCTGAGTGCGCTGCTGCCCGGAATCCGGGCGCGGGTGGCGGAACAGTGCCCGGGGTGCGCCCTGCAGCTGGAGGCCTACTCCTTCCGGGAACTGGTCGAACGGCTGGAGAGCGGTGCCCTGGACGCCATTTTATCAGTCCGTACCGCCGTCCCTGTTTCGTCCGGGCTGGATGTGACGCTGGTCGGGCAGACCCGCGCCGTGCTGATCTATGCCGCCGGACATCCGCTCCACACGCCCGGGCATCCCACACTGGCCGACTTTCATAAGGATACCTTCTTGGTTCAGCCCAGCGAGGAGTGCCCCTATTCCACGGACAGTAACCAGAGCTATTTTCTCTCCCAAATGATGCAGCCTCGCATTGAGATGGTGCCGAATCTGGATACCATGCTCTGCCGCATCGCCGAGGGCGACGGCTATGGCGTGTTTGACTCCATCAGCCGATGCCTTCAGTTCGACGGGTTGGCCGCGCTGCCGCTGGATAGTGAGATCTCGCTCTGTATGGCGCAGCGCACCGGGAGCTGGAACCCGGTGGTGGATGCCTTCTGCCTTGCGGTGCAGGAGAACATGGCAGCTGGAATTTGACAGATAAGCGCAAAGGAACGGCCGGTGCTGATGCACTGGCCGTTCCTGTTTTAGGGGGGATTCAATTCACTCTGCTGTGGCGCTTGTCCAGCTCCACATGGACTTCTTCCAGTTTCTTATGCGTCAGGTTGAAGAACAGAGCCACGATCAGGACGATGATGCCAAGAATGACAGGGATCAGGCCGTACCACAGGCGGATACCGTTGACGGCGGTCTCGGTCACGGCCTCAGCGTTGAAGCCATAGGCGTCCAGGATCAGACCAAGGCCCATGCTGGCAAAGGCAGTGGCCAGCTTCATGACGAAGGTCAGGGTAGAGTATGATATTGACAATATCATTTTTTTGAGTTTGCAAATAAAAAGATCGTCAACTCTTCACACAGTGCGACCAGTCAATGGTCAGTTTTTCGGTATTCGGTTTTTACGTTCAGTTCGATAAACTTGAAACTGTCAGCCCAAAATCAGGACGCCTGCGCATTCGGACATTTGCGTAAATGAAAGGGCTGGAAAATCTTTTCTCAGTTCCTCAACGACAAAGTAGATTTCATCATTATCCCATGTGTCTCCTGCCTTCAATTTACACTGTTCTAATTCCTTGCGTGTTTCAAAGGCAATATCGCCGATTATAATTTTACCGTTTTCCTTTAAGTAGTTACGCAGGTCTAGCAGGAAGTTGTTCTTTTGCACATCCGTCAAATGATGCAGAGAGTATGTCGCAACAATATAATCATAACGAAAGTCCCGCAATGGTTCAGCAAGTCCTTTTGAAAAGTCCCCCTGATATAAATGTGCATTTGGCATTTTCTCAGATGCCAACGCAATCATTCTTGCTGAAAAATCCTGCCCATAAATAGAGTAACCTCGCTCGTATAGTTTTGCCGTTAATGTGCCTGTTCCGAACCCAATATCCAGCACAACGGCGTTTTCGGCTCCAGTTATGGTCTGAAAAATGAATCCAAGTACTTTTTTATAACCGGCAAAAGGGTATGTGTTTTTCTCATCAGAAATGCCGACAGTTTTGTCATAACCATCAGCCCAAAGGTCGAACTCTTTGTTGTTTAGCATACTTACTTCCTCCGCAAATTCTAATTTATTGCTCACTTTTCGTGCTCAAATTATACAATAAAACTTGTGAACAATTCTACCGCAACTTTGGAATATAAGTGCCGGGGGATCGTGTTTGCTGAGGATTGTTTTTTATGCAGGCCGTCATGCCTGATTCAACGTCAGCGGCGGCGTTCTCCTTCAGAGAACGATGGAAGAAATTGATTTTGCATAAACTGTATGGAGAACCTGCATATATGGAATAAGCATTTCTTGACGAGCCTATAATTCCGTGCTACTATGACGGAAATAGAGCCTTGGCTTGCCAAATATGCTGCGGGGAGGACCATATGAACACCAATAAGCGGATCTGTATTATTTACACTGGCGGTACCATCGGCATGGTGCCCAGTGAGCATGGCTATGTTCCAAAGACTGGGGTGTTTGAGCCGCTGCTGCGCAGCATCAACGACATTCATCGGCCTGAATTTCCGGACTGGGAGCTGGTGGAGTTTTCCCCGCTGCTGGATTCCTCCAACATTGCAGTGGGAGACTGGAACAAGATCGGCCGGGTCATTGACCAGCACTATGACGAATTTGACGGCTTTGTGGTGCTCCACGGTACGGACACCATGGCCTATACCGCGTCGGCGCTGTCCTTTATGCTGGAAAACCTGAATAAACCGGTGGTGTTCACCGGCTCGCAGATTCCGCTGTGCATGCTGCGCAGTGACGGGCTGGACAATATTGTGAATGCGATCCTGATCGCCGCCTCCGGACGGGTGCATGAGGTGTGTCTCTACTTTGGCGGGCGGCTGCTGCGGGGCAACCGGAGCACAAAGATGTCGGCAGATCTGCTGGAAGCCTTTGATTCGCCCAATGCTCCGCATCTGGCTGAGACGGGCATCGACATTCAGTACCACGACACGGTGATCCGGCCTAAGGGAGTTGGTAAGCTTCATTTGCAAGAATTTGTCGATGTTCCTATCGGTGTGCTCAAGGTATTTCCGGGTATTCAGTTCGACCTTTTTGAATCTATTATGACGGAGAAACTGAAGGGTGTGGTGTTTGAAGCGTTCGGTGCAGGCAACATTCCCAGCCGTCCGGGGTCAAACCTCCTGCCGCTGGTGGAGCGCGCCTATCGGAGCGGGACAGTCATCGTAGTCTGTTCCCAGTGCCAGCAGGGCTCGGTGAGCCTGGGCACCTATGAGACCAGCAGCGGCCTGGCCCGGGCGGACGCGGTCAGCGGCGGCGACATGACCATCGAGGCCGCAGTCACCAAACTCTATTATCTCTTCAGCTGCGGCTATGACAAAGAGACCATCCGGGAGAAGATGGAGCAAAACCTCTGCGGTGAGCGGAGTTGAAGGCGGATGCACGGCAGACGTAATTGCAAACGATATCAATA
>USIZ01000047.1 GCA_900554855.1 uncultured Eubacteriales bacterium
AGGGAAAAAGTCAGGGCGGCTCATAATGAATCGATCTGGCTTTTTCTCTTACCTTCTTTCAAAGATTGGGATGTCGCCAAGCGGTAAGGCACAGGACTTTGACTCCTGCAGTCGTGGGTTCGAATCCCGCCATCCCAGCCATACAAATCAAGCGGTTTCGCTTTTATATTTGATCCATTAGCTCAGCTGGCAGAGCACCTGCCTTTTAAGCAGGGTGTCCGGAGTTCGAGCCTCCGATGGGTCACCAAAAAGAAGGACACTTGCTTTGCAAGTGTCCTTCTTTTTTTGATTTCGCGTGTGATGCACGCTCCACTCCGAAGGTGGATTGAACTTGCTCGGCGGAAGGCCGGTGTGAGACGGGAGTTATGGAGGTAGAAAGAGCATGTATAGAATATATAGTGCACTGATTGAAATGATTGCGGCCTCTGTTTTTATAATCCCTATCTGGTGCATATATAATAAATTGCGTTTTCGCAGCTGGAAATTAACTGCTGTTTATATGGTGTTTGGGTTCTATCTATCTGCGGTTTTAGCGCTGGTAGGATTTCCTAATATAATATCGTTAAAAATTGAATTGACAGTAAATATAATTCCTTTTATACATATGATACATGATGCTGTTAATGCGTGTTTGAATGTGCTGCTGTTTATTCCCTTTGGCTTTTTCCTGCCAGTGCTATGGAAAGAGTTCAGAAGCGCAAAAACATTATGTATCGCTGGCTTTGCGATGACGTCATTTATCGAAATAGCTCAGATTTTCACAGGCCGAACGACGGATATAGATGACATTATTGTAAATGTTGCAGGTGCTTTGATCGGATATCTTATTGCGTATTGCTTCACGAATGTCTTTACAAAAAGAATAGTAAATAGTGCGAAATTAAGTGATTTCTACATAATATGTGCATCTGTAGTGCTTATTATGTTCTTCTTTCAACCATTTATTTCATCTTTGTTATGGGATATGGTTCTGTCAATTCCGGTTTGACAAACAGAAGGAGATGATGATCGTATGAGGATCCTATATGAACTATCATGGCTATGGGAAACGTTGGGCATCGCGCTTGTGGCTGCGGCTGTCTGCGTGGCTTGCGCCGCGCTGATCTGCAAAGCGGCGAAGAAGAAACTCGGCAAAAAGATGTTGACGGTTATTGGAGCGGCAGCGTTTGCCGGTGCGATTCTGGCGGTCATTCTGATCGCCCGGACACCGATGCCAATCTGATAGGACAGACAGTTTGCGTATGTCCGGCAAAATACGGCATCAGTAGGAAAGACCAGAACCGCAGGGCATTTGTCCTGCGGTTCTGGTCTTTCCTGTTTTTGGTGGAATACTCAGTTATTGGAGCGGAAGCGGGAGAGAAATTCCTGCGTTCTGGCCTGAGTGGGATGCTCAAAAAGCTGCTTGGGCTCGCCCTGCTCGCAGATAACGCCATCGGCCATAAAGACGACGTGGTTGCTAACGTCCCGGGCGAAAGCCATCTCGTGAGTGACCACCAGCATGGTCATGCCCTGCTTGGCCAGATCCTGCATGACGCTCAGCACCTCGCCCACCATCTCGGGGTCAAGGGCAGAGGTGGGCTCGTCGAACAGCAGCACCTCGGGCTCCATGGCCAGCGCCCGGGCAATGGCCACGCGCTGCTTCTGGCCGCCGGAGATCTGCCGGGGCCGGGCGTTGATGTAGGGGGCCATACCTACCTGCTCCAGATACTTCATCGCGTTCTGGCGGGCCTCCGCCTTGCTGCGCTTGAGTACCTTGATCTGCCCCACCATGCAGTTTTCCAGCACAGTCATGTTATTGAACAGGTTGAAGGACTGGAACACCATGCCCACCTTGGAGCGGTATTCAGAGGCCTTCACACTCTTTCCGGTGATGTCCTGATCGTGAAAACGGATCTCACCGGAGGTGGGAGTCTCCAGCAGGTTGATGCAGCGCAGAAGGGTGGACTTGCCGGAGCCGGACGCGCCGATGATACTGGTCACGTCGCCGGGGGAGACGGTAAAGTCGATGTCCTTCAGAACGACATGGGCGCCAAAGGCCTTGGACAGGTGGCGCACTTCAAGGATCGTATCACTCATCTTAGTTCCCCTCCTTTGGATCAGACAGGCTGCGCTCGTCAAAGGGCGTGCCCTTGTTGGGGTGAGAATAGGTGCCGGCGGTCATGGTCAGGGAGTCGGCCTGCACCAGCTCATAACTGTCGGAGCCGTCCATCTTCTTCTCCACCAGCCGCAGCAGCAGGGAGGCCAGCAGCGTCATGCAGAGATAGCCTACCATTTCGATGATGGCGGAGGGGAAGTACATTAGGTTGATGCCGACGATGTTGCGGTGTGTGGCAAAGAACTCCACAAAGCCGATGATGAACATGACGGAGGTGTCCTTGATGTTGATGATGAAGTTGTTGCCGATCTGAGGAATGATGTTGCGGATGGCCTGGGGCAGAATGACGCTGGTCATGGTCTGCACATGGGTCATGCCGATGGCCTTGGCCCCCTCGGTCTGGCCGGGATCAATGGAGATGATGCCGCCGCGGACGGATTCGGCCATGTAGGCGCCGGTGTTGATGGAGACAACGAGCAGAGCGCACAGCCAGATGCCGCCGTTGCCGGTAAAGGGAGTGTTGCCGGTGAAATAGGGAATGCCATAGTAGAAGAATACGGCCTGAAGCACCATGGGGGTGCCGCGAAACACCTCCACATAGATGCGCACCAGCACGCGGATGAGCTTCAGAAAGAAACGCTTGACGATATTGTCCTGTTTGGTATAGGGAATGGTGTTCAGAATGCCGCACAGCAGGCCGATGAGACAGCCGATCAGCGTGGCGGCGATGGCCAGCACCAGCGTGTTGCGGATGCCGGACAGGTATTTCGGGAAATAGGCGACCCACAATTTTGAGATGTCGCTGCCCAAAGAAACCAGACGATCCATAGGGGACTCCTTTCGTTTAAACTGGCATCATCCGGCCCTGAAGATGCCAGAGCCGGATGATGAAACGGTGTTGATTTGCGGGACTTTAGATCTCGGGCTGGACGGCAATGGCCTCCTGCATGATCTGGTTGAAGTCCTCGGCGGTCATGGTGGAGAGCACGTCGTTCATGGCGTCCTTCAGAGCGGTGTTGCCCTTCTCAATGGAGATGCCGATGTTGATCTCGCCCTCGTCGACCTTGAAGTTATCGGACTCGTTGTTGGAGAAGTCCAGAATAGTCAGGTCGTCATAGGTGGCGCAGGCACCCATGGCGGTGGGCATATCGGTGCAGATGAAGTCCACGGTGCCGCTCTCAACGGCCATGATCATAGCGGGTGCGGTCTCGGCCTGAGTCTGAATGTCGGCGCCGGGGATCTGGGGCAGGCAGGAGTCATACCAGATGGTGCCGGTCTGGGCGGTGCAGGTGCCAGTCAGCTCGGAGATGCCGGTGGCGGAAGCCTGAGGGGCATCCTTCTTGGTGACGCAGACGATGGAAGCGTAGAAATAGGGACCGGCCATATCGACCTGCTGCAGGCGCTCCTCGGTCATGGACTGACCGGCGATGACGGCGTCAATGGTGCCGGCCTGCAGGGCGGAGATCAAACCGTCCCACTCGATGGCCATGACTTCCAGTTTCCATCCGTACTGTTCGCAGATCTTCTTGGCGATCATGACGTCGTAGCCGTTGGCATAGCTGCCGGGGTTGTTGACGATCTCAACAGCGCCGTTGGAGTCGTCGCTCTGAGTCCAGTTGTAGGGAGCATAGGCGCACTCCATGCCGACGGTCAGCACGCCGTCCTCGGTGCCGGGGATGGCATCGTCGTCGGAAGCGGCAGAGCCGGAGGCGGAAGCGGCACCGGCGCTCTTGTCAGCGCTGGCAGCAGGAGCGGCAGAGCCGCTGTTGGAGCCGCCGCAGGCGGCCAGCGCCAGCACCATAGCCAGAGCCATGATCAAAGCAAGCAGTTTCTTCATGTTACATTACCCTTTCTTTCTGTTCTTTTGATAAAAGAAAAACCATGAACGCGATCCGATGGGATGCGCTCATGGCAAAAAGACGAACGTATGAAGGAAAAAACGCCTTATGTCACGATAGCGCTCCACATTGAGTCGTGGCAGTCTGGCGGATGTTCTCCGACAGCCCAGGCGGCGCCGCCCATCCAGACGGAACCCCTTCGGCGGCGTACCCTTTCACCGGCAGCGGGGTGGATGCCCCACGGCGGCCGGTTACTGATGCTTGCCGCGCCTCTATCATGTAAATCTTTAGTGAAATATTAGCACGCCTGCAAGGCGGCGTCAATAGAAATTCTGATTTTTGGCAATATGCCGGGATTTGGAGAATTATATGCAGGAAAAATGTCAGATGGGTGCAAACTGTGGCGCGGCATTGTGATTGCCGGGTTCCAACGTTCTCACCGGAGTTTTACGGAGTGTTTTGCCGATGCGCAAAAGCCCTCGGTAGAGTTTCGCCGTCCGCAGAAGGCAAAATAGAATGCATCCGCTGGTAGGAAAGCCGGAGGGCTCATAACGTGGGCATTCCGGCTTTTCGAGCATCAAATAATATAGTTGTCGCCATCCTGCGACGAGGCCATCAGATCGGCGATGGTGGTGCCGTCAAAGTAGTCATTGATGAGCTTGAACAGCCCCTGCCACAGCGGCAGTGTGCGGCACTCGCCCACGCGCTCGCAGGGGGCCGCATCATTTTCCAGACAGGCCACCGGCGCCAGCGTGCCCTCAGTCAGGCGCAGAATGCTGCCCACCGTGTACATCTCCGGATCGCGGGTGAGCCGGTAGCCGCCGCCCTTGCCCCGCAGCCCGGTCAGAAACTTTTTCTGCACCAGTATTTTCAGAATGCTCTCCAGATATTTTTCCGAGATCTCCTGTCGCTGTGCGATCTCCTTCAGCGGGATATAGCCTTCTGTCTGGTGCTCAGCCAGATCGATCATTACCCGCAGGGCGTAGCGTCCTTTGGTCGAGATCATCATGGAAATCCCTCCTTACTTATTTGTTAAA
Source organism: uncultured Eubacteriales bacterium (assembly GCA_900554855.1). Lineage (GTDB taxonomy): Bacteria > Bacillota > Clostridia > Oscillospirales > Oscillospiraceae > UMGS1766. The sequence goes on from USIZ01000047.1 coordinate 4,971, forward strand.
CCAATTATATAACAAGGTAAATGGGAATTCAACAGGAAAAACAAGAAAAAATTCCTAAAACCCTCTTGACAAATAGGAAAAGTAGTTTTATAATCCGTATAAACCCACAGGAAAGATAGGTAATGAAAATGAGCGTTTATCAGTTTCGATGTCGCAGCTCCTTTTGAATGTGACTCATATCAGAATCATAAACTACATTTAAAGTATAAATACACTGACTATATTGGAGGCAATTATCATGAGCAAGATCTTCACTTCCGCTGACCAACTGATCGGCCACACCCCGCTGCTTGAACTCACCCACATTGAAAAGGACCAGAAGCTGGAGGCTAAGGTGCTCGGCAAGCTGGAGTATTTCAACCCCGCCGGTTCCGTCAAGGACCGCATCGCCAAGGCAATGATCGACGATGCCGAGGCCAAGGGGGTTCTGAAGCCCGATTCCGTCATCATCGAGCCCACCTCCGGCAACACCGGCATCGGCCTGGCCAGCGTGGCCGCCGCCCGAGGCTATCGCATTATCATCGTCATGCCTGAGACGATGAGCGTGGAGCGCCGCCAGCTGATGAAGGCCTATGGCGCGGAGCTGGTGCTCACCGAGGGCGCCAAGGGCATGAAGGGCGCCATCGCCAAGGCCGACGAACTGGCCAAGGAGATCCCCAACAGCTTCATTCCCGGCCAGTTTGTGAATCCCGCCAACCCGGAGGCCCATAAGGCCACCACCGGCCCGGAGATCTGGGAGGACACGGACGGCAAGGTCGATATCTTCGTGGCCGGCGTCGGTACCGGCGGCACGGTCACCGGTGTGGGCGAGTATCTGAAGAGCCAGAATCCCGATGTGAAGGTCGTGGCCGTGGAGCCCGCCACCTCTCCCGTGCTGAGCAAGGGCGTCTCCGGTGCCCACAAGATCCAGGGCATCGGCGCCGGCTTCGTGCCCGATGTGCTGGACACCAAGGTCTATGACGAGATCATTCCCGTGGCCAATGAGGACGCATTTGCCACCGGCAAGCTGATCGGTCACAGTGAAGGCGTTTTGGTGGGCATCTCCTCCGGCGCTGCCGTCTGGGCCGCTATCGAGTTGGCCAAACGCCCGGAAAACAAGGGCAAGACCATCGTTGCCCTTCTGCCCGACACCGGCGATCGCTATCTCTCCACCCCGCTGTTTGCGGACTGATTTCCTCCTTCTGATCCTTTCCCGAAACTTTCCCATTTTGTTCCCCCCAAAACGGCAGCAGCCGCAGAGCATGTTACGTTCGTGCTCTGCGGCTGTTTTGCCGTTGTTTCACTGTTACTAATTGTTTCCGTTATGTTGCGGGAATGTAGTTGCAGTTTTGACGTAGAATGATTAACATAATGAATGGAGAGAAAGTGGGGCGATCGACCAATCCGGCCAAATCATACGGCCCCATGCGGTGAGAAATGAGCTTCAGTGATCTGTCCTTCCTATTTCGGTTTTTGCCTGTATTTATGATCATATATGGTGTATCACCTCCAAAGTGGAGAAGATATGCCATTGTTTTGTCCAGCTTTGCTTTTGCGGCTTTTTCATCTGTCTGGGCGGTGCCGCTGCTTGGAATGCCAGTTATGGTAAACTGCTTTCTGGGCCGCTTTGTGCGCCGCTCCAAATGGGTGCTCTATGCCGGTGTAGGGCTGGACGTGGCCTTTCTGGCTGCCTGTCGCCTGATCCCTCTGCCCCTGCCTGGGGTCAGTTATCTGATGTTCTCACTCATCAGCTATCTGATCGATGTGAGCAGGGAGACGGTGGCGCCTGCCCGGGTCGGCCTGTTCACCGCTTACGGTACCCTGTTTCCGAGAATGGTCACCGGTCCTATCACCCGCGCCGGAGATATTCTTCCTCAGCTGGAACAGCCCAAATGCACGCCGGAGCGGGCCGAGAAGGGGGCAGGGCTGCTGATCCTTGGCCTTGGCTATAAAGTGCTGCTGGCGGACGCGCTGTCAGGATTGTGGAGCGCGGCAGGGAAGATCGGCTACGAGTCGCTGTCCATGCCCATGGCATGGCTGTGTGCGATTGGTTTCAGCCTTCAACTCTATTTTGATTTTCACGGATGCACCCTGATGGCGGTGGGATTGGGGAGAATGATGGGCGTCAAGCTGCCGGAAAACTTCGATTTTCCCTATCTCTCCCGATCCGTCTCCGAATTTTATCGTCGCTGGCATATCACACTGGGAATGTGGTTCCGGGATTATGTCTATATCCCGCTGGGCGGCAGCCGGAAGGGGACCCGGCGTACGCTGGTCAATCTTGCGGCGGTCTGGCTGCTTACGGGGCTGTGGCACGGTCTGCATCTGAATTTCCTAATCTGGGGCGCATTCCTGTGCCTCTGGATCGCGCTGGAAAAGCTGGGCTTGCGCAATATGCTGGATCGTCATGTGATTTTGAGCCATGTGTATCTGCTGTTTGTCATTGTGTTGAGCTGGGTCATTTTTGCCGTGAATACGCCGGGTGAGCTGCTGACCTACTTCTTCCGGCTGTTTTGCTTTGGCTATGCCCCGGCGGGCAGCTTTGTGGATCCGATGGATTGGATGCGCTATCTGCCCCGATTTGCTCCGTACCTGATCGCCGGGGTATTTTTCAGCCTGCCTTTTGGAGAGCGGGCCATTCGGAAGTATCAGACCCGCTGGCCGGTGCGCGTTTTATTGTTTCTCATTTTTTGGTGTGCGGCGGCAAAGCTGTCGGTGCTCAGTGGTACACCGTTTTTGTATGCCCAGTTCTGAGGAGGGGGAGAGATGAAGCGGAAATGGAATCTTCTGTGGAGGCGATGCCCGCTTCTCGTACTGCTGGCTGTCTCTGCGCTTTTGATCGGTCTGATCGGGCTTGCCCTGCAATCCAGACTCCCGGAACGCCGTCGGGCGGATGGACTGAAGACCCCATATTTGACCGGCACTTTCCTCTATCTGAGCGGAGAGCGCCGGGTTCCGGCCAGCCAGTCCCACGCTCTGCCGGACAAGCGTGTGCGGATGCTGGAACCGGCAATCACAAAACCGTCTGACTATCAAAAGCCGGTGCCGGTAGAGACCGCAGTGGACGACAGTTACTTTGACGATGCTCTGTTTATCGGCGATTCCCGTATCGACGATATGCACTCATTCTCCGGACTGAACAACGCCACTTATTACGCTAAGACCGGTATGTCGGTCTATCGCCTGTTCAAGGATCCTTTTATTGAATTGGACGGAGAGAGCGTCACACTGGAGGAGGCGCTGAGCCGCCGACAGTTTGGCAAGATATACCTGATGCTGGGTATGAATGAGTTCGGTTCCGGCACGGAACAGCGTTTTATCGACACCTATCAGGAGGCAGTCGCCCGCATTCGCGCCCTTCAGCCGAATGCCATCTTCTATGTGATGGGCAGCCTGTCGGCCACGCAG
>USIZ01000048.1 GCA_900554855.1 uncultured Eubacteriales bacterium
GGAGCGCGCGGGGGAATTCAAGCCTTGGCCGCCCGGCATTGTGGATGCCTATACGGCGGATATTCGGAAGGGGCTCCCGCTGGAGATCGACTTTACCAACGGAGTTGTCATTGATCTTGGCATGCGCTATCATATACCTACCCCGGCCAATCGGGCGGTGCTCCGCGCTGTCCACGCAGTGGAGCGGGGAGAGGAGCAGGCAGGGCTGGACCTGCTGAGACGTGTCTGCGCCGCTGTGCAACAATAAATATTGTATGTATCACTTGCTTTATATCCCAGAATCAGGAAAGGATGATTTTTATGCAGAACTACCCCAACCTTTTAAAGCCTATCGTGATCCGGGGCTTCACCCTGAAAAACCGCATGATCTCTGCCAACTCCCTGCCCCATTTTTTACAGGGGCCTGAGACCTATCCCGCCGACGGCATTATCACCCACTATGCCAACCGGGCCAAGTCCGGTGCGGCTATCGTCACCTGCATGGGCATCAATGACTTCAACAAGGACAAGCATATGCCCATGAATACCGACGGCCCCCACTTTCCGGATTTCCACCTCTATGATCCTCAGAGCCAGAACTACCTGCTCCAGCTGACCGATGCCATCCACTACTATGGCTCCATCGCCTGCATGGGCTTCTTTGTGGCCAGCAACAAGTACCCCATTCTGGTGCAGGAGAATCCCATGGACGAGGGTCATCTGGAGTTCACGCAGGTTGAATGTCCTATGGAGCCCATCTTCGACCCCACCCCGGAGGACTTTGAGCGCTATCATCAGGCGGCCCGGGATGCGGTGCGCAAGCTGGATGTGGAGACCATGGAGAAAGTGGCCGAGTCCTATGCCCAGCAGTGCAAGATCCTGAAGTTCCTCGGCTTCGATATGGCCTCCATCCATATGTGCTACCGCACCCAGATCATGACGAAGTTCCTCTCCCCGCTGACCAACGACCGCACTGATGAATATGGCGGCAGCCCGGAAAACCGCGCCCGCTTCTGCCTTATGATCCTGAAGAAGATCCGTGAGGCCGTGGGCAAGGACTTCATTGTGGAGATCCTGATCTCCGGCGAGGAGGACAAGTACGGCGGTTACACCAGAGACGACATGGTGGAGTTCCTGAAGCTGGCGGCGCCCTATGTGGACATTGCCCAGATCCGGGCCAGCGACGCCGACGGAAACCATCCCACCAACTACGAGCCGCTGGAAGTGCCTACGCTGGACACTGCGGCCTATATCAAGAGCAAGAACACTGGCGTGCTCATCACTACGGTGGGCGGCTGGCACAATCCGGATACCTGTGAGAAGGCGCTGGCCGAGGGCAAACTGGATCTGGTCTCCATGGCCCGAGCCTGGGTGTCTAATCCGGATTACGGCAAGCTCATCTATGAGGGCCGGGCGGACGACATCGTGCCCTGTCTGCGCTGCAACAAGTGCCATGGACGGGGGCCAAACGATCCCTATTACTCCGTCTGCTCCGTCAATCCCAAACTGGGTATCGAGCACCGGCTGAACGTGCTGGTGCAGCAGCCCGGTCCCAGCCAGAAGATCGCCGTGATCGGCGGCGGCCCCGCCGGCATGAAGGCGGCTATGGATCTCTGCGACCGGGGGCACAGGGTCACGCTGTTCGAGAAGGAGGCCCAGCTGGGCGGCCTGATCCGTCATGCGGACTATGTGGATTTCAAGTGGACGCTGAAGGACTTCAAGGACTACCTGATCCATCAGGTGGAGAAGCGGGGCATTGAAGTGCGGCTCAACACCGAGGCCACTCCGGAGATGATCGCTGCGGAGAATTTTGACCGGGTCATTGCGGCTACCGGTTCCGTGCCCGCTCTGCCACCCATCAAGGGCATTGACAGCAAGATCGTGGTCACCGGTGTTGACACCATGATGGACGCCGTAGAGGTCGGACAGAACGTGGTGGTCATCGGCGGCGGCGAGGTCGGCGTGGAGGCCGGTATGCACCTGGCCAAATCCGGCCGGAATGTCACCGTGCTGGAGATGCGGGAGAAGCTGGCGGCGGATACCACCATCATGCACTTCCGCTCCATGTTCAAGGAGTACTGGGAGAGCATCCCCACCTTCCACAGCAAGTGCGGCGTGACCGTGACGGAGATCACCGATGAGGGGGTGCGCTATCTGGACGGCGACGGCAGCGAACAGTTCATCGCCGCCGACACCGTGGCCATTTCCACCGGAATGCAGTCCCGCCGGGACGAGGCGCTGGCCTTCTACGGCACTACCGGTCATTTCTACATGATCGGCGACTGCAAGAAGCCCGCCACTATCTCCACCGCCATGCGCGAGGCCTTTGCCGTGGCGTCTGAGATCTGATTTGCAAAAACGGACTGAGATCATTTGATCTCAGTCCGTTTTATGTTTGTTTTGCAGTTCAGATGTTTTTTATGACGACGCCGCGGTTCATGACGAATTCTACATGAGCGAGAGCATCAAAGCCTTCGTCGATGGGATCCTTTACGGCGATGAGGTTGGCCCGCTTACCGACGGCGATGCTGCCCACCTGATCGGCAATGCCGCAGACCTCGGCGGCATTGATAGTGGCGGCGTCAATGACCTCGTCTACGGAGAGCCCGGCCTCGTGGAGCAGACGCAGCTCCCGCAAGGGCATACCGGCGATCTCCGGCTGGATCTCCATCCGCATGGCATCGGTACCCACGGCGACCTTGCCGCCCAGCTTTACGAAGCGGGCCACGTTGTCCACGCACTGGCGCTCCTGCGCCTTGGTGTCAGGCATCTCTATGCCCTCTGGCAGGGGCGGCAATTCCACCCCCTCGGGAAGCGGGGGTCGGGGGGCGTCTACGGCGCAGATAGTTGGCACCACGCTGATGTGCTGGCGTACCATGCGTTCCAGCGTTTCATCGCTCATGCGGTCAATTGGCATATGAGCCAGCTGCGTGAAGCCCGCGTCCAGCAAACGCTCCACCAGATCGCTCTCCAGCACATGGGCGCAGCACCACACGCCCCGCTGTTCGGCGGCCTCGCGCATGGCGGTGAGCAGTTCGGTGGTGAGCAGAGGCTTCTCGCCGCCGAACATGGGACCGCCTCGGTCAACGGCGGTCTTGATGCCGTCACAGCCTATGTCGAGCAGTTCGTTGACTGCGTCTGTGCAGTCCTGCGGCGTCTTGCAGCCGTAGCCGGTCAGGGTGTCCATCATGGCGTTGCCGTAGCCGCCATCGGCGGCCACAAAACGGCCGCTGGTCAGGCACTGGGCGCATTCGGGATCCTCGGCGGCCTTGTCGCGGAAGGCGATGAACTTCTCGGTGGGGTGGGTGCGCATATCGTCGCCGACGCCCAGATCGCGCAGAGTGGTCACGCCCGCCTGCGCCCAGGCGCGCAGGAAGGTGTCCTCATAGGGGACGTTGCCGGTGATGAGGTGCATATGGGCGTCGATAAAGCCGGGCAGCACGGCGGCGTAGCCGGTCATGTCATAAACCTGATCCGCCGTGGCAAAGGAGCCGATGCCCGCGATCAGGCCATCCTCCACCAGAATATCAGTTCGCACTCCGGAGCGCAGGGCGCAGTTTTTCAGCAGGGTTTTCATGTCCGTTCCAAGCCTCCTCAGCAGTGGGAGATGTGGGGATGGGGGAGGGGACCCCACTTGTCGGGGCTCGGGCCCTAGTCCGGGGTAAAGGAGGAGATGCGGGGGGCCTCATCCGGCGGATAATAGGGGGACGGAGTGCGGCGGCAGTCCGGGCATTCCAAGAAGTCCTTGTGGTAGGGGGTGCGCAGCCAGCAGATGGGGCGCAACTTCAGGATCTTCCACTCGCCGTTTTCCTTGACAAATTCATTGTCGTACTTACCCGCGATCCAGAAGGCGGTGTCCGTCTTGGTCTTGGTCTCGGGGTCAAACACCCGGTTGGTGTGGGGCCCGAAGATGTGCCACTGACCCCAAGCGTGGGTACCATCCTCGCTGATCTCGATGAGGGGGCTGGAGATGGTGAGCATCAGCAGCAGAAAGGCCCGGTCGGTGTTGGTGTTGGACATCTCGCCGACCTTTGGTGAGGTGTCAATCATGTTTCCGTGCTTGTCCATCCGGCGGCCCATGGTGTACCACACCCGCTTGACGTGCTCCTGGCCCAGATAGGCGCCGGAGTCCATGATCTCCACCCGCACATCCTCGTTGGTATGGCTCCAGAGGTCGTCCCAGACGTCGGCGATCTTGCCATTTTCCATGTAAAAGATGTAGCAGCTCATCAAGTTTTGCACATCCACCGTGTCTGCGGCGTACTGAAGACGCCTGACCTCTTTTTCCAGCGCCTCCAGACGCTCCATCATTGCCTGTTCATTCATAGTATCAGACTCCCTTCATTTAATAAGGAATATATTCGGGTATCAGGTCCTGATATTCCCGCACCAGCTCTGCCCAGTTTTCCGGCAGCTCGATTTTGGTGCAGGAGGGGCCGCCGTGGTCGCCGCCGCCGGCCAGCACAGTCATCATCTGACCGGCCTGTCCGCCGCCCACCAGAGCAAACATGTGCTCAGTGCTCCAGAAAATACGGGTGGAGTGGGTCATGACCTCGGGCAGCTCCACGTTCTTGGGTCGGTGGCTGTTGCCGGTGAGCCACTGGAGATCCACCTTGCTGGCGGGGAGCCGGGCGTATTCCGCCACATAGTTCAGTACCCGCTGCTTTGTCCAGCCCTCCCGGGCGAACATCTCAGCGCACTTGGGGGTGAAGATGATAGCCATGCCGGGATCCCAGCCGTAGGGTGCGATCTCACAGAGCCACTCCAGAAACTCCGGCACGCTGTGCCCGGCGTGGATGCGGTGTTCCTGGGGCCAGAACATGGTGACGGCGGAGTCCTCCGGGGCAAAACCATAGTCGGTGTGCAGAGGCGGCCACGGACTGTGATCCGGATCGTCGCCGATGCAGAAGCCAAGGCGGAACTCATGTCCCATCTCGGACAGATCCTCCACGCCGGGGCGCAGACCGCCGATGTTCATCAGGATATAGCCGAAGGCCCGGGCAATGGCCGCATTGGCCTGGCGGCAGGGGGTGAGCATATGGTCGGCGGTGTTCAGCCCGATGTCCCGGGCTACACTGCCGCTGACAGTCACTACCGGGCCCCAGGTGGATTGGCTGCACGTCCAGCCTTCCAGCTTGATGACCGGATCCAGTGCGCCGCGCACCGCGGCGATCAGCACCGGCAGATAGGTGGGCAGGCAGCCCGCCATGACCGCGTTGACGGCGATCTTCTCCACGGTGGCCCGGCCCATGCGGGGCGGGATGCAGCCGATCAGGGTGTCGGGGGAGAGGTTGGTGCCCCGCATCATCTCATCTACGGCCTCCCGGGTGGGCAGCTCGATGGGCAGGCCGTTGGTCCAGCCGTGCTTGTAGAAGATGCGGGTCAGCTCCCGAGGCGTGCCATGCAGCGTTTCCGTGGCAAGGCGCTGATCCGGCAGCGTAGGCTGCCGCTCTTCCGGGGTGAGGGGGGCGGTCAGTGCGCTGACCAGCGCGTCGGTCAGGCCGGGCAGGTCGGTGGCCATAGCAGTGCGCACTTCCTCTAAGGTGACGTGGCTGTTGATTTTGTCCACCGCCACGTCATACTGCACCGTGCGCAGACCGGGTACACCCTTGGCCTTGCAGCCGCGAATGGCGGTTGGATAGGTGCGGGGCACGGTGAGCATGACTGTGGGCTTGCCCAGCTGTTCCATCAGGGCCGAGTTGTAGCCCAGGAACAGGGCACCGGAAGGTACGCTGCCGTAAAAGCTCAGAACGGCATCCACTCCGCCGAGCCATTGCTCAAATTTCGGCCGGAAGGCCGTGTCCTTTGCAATTTCACTGGTCTCCTCCTCGTACTGGAGATAGGAGAAGCGGATGCCCGGATAACGGCGCGTCAGTTCCTCCTCCACCACATGGAGCATCTTGGTGGCCAGCGCCATAAAGTCGCCATACATGCCGATGGTCTTGCCCTCCAGCGTGTCCAGCCGTGGGGTCAGGCCGGTCAGGACGGAGGTGTCCACCTCTGACCAAGGACTCAGCACTTCGTATTCCATGATTCTGCCTCCTGTGTCCGGCGGACCGAGCCGCCTTTTTCTCCATTGTACCTGTCCGGAGGGCGGGAGGGAAATATAGATTTTGCGCTCTGTTTTTCCAAAATAGAATAAAGACTGGAAACACAGAGATAATTGTGCTATTCTGGTGAAAATAGAGCGGGATTTGGAGCTGGTTTTATGACAATACAGCAAATCAGATATTTTATTGAGGTGGCAAACTGCCGCAGTTTCTCCAGGGCGGCGGCCAGTCTGCACCTCTCACAGCCCAATCTGACCAAGTATATTGCCAATCTGGAAAAAGAGCTGGGCTTCCGACTGTTCGACCGCACGACCCACCGGGTGGAGCTGACCGAGGCGGGGCATCGCCTGCTGCAAAAGGTGGAGATCCCCTTTTCACAGGTCAACCGGGCCATCGAGGAGTCACGGCTCGCCGGACAGCACCGGGACGTGGAGACGGTGGTGCTGGGGGTATCCCGGGATGAGCGCCTGCCAGAGAAATTGACCGGGCTGCTCTATGAGCTGAACACAGCGCCGGGCGGCCGCTTCCGCTACGAGCTGTCGCAGGACAGCTATTCCGGCCTGATCGCCCGGCTGCGGGAGCGGCAGTACGATGCCATTGTGACGACAGATCGGAATATTGAGCGTTCCGCCGCCGTGAATTTCCTCTACCTGCGCCCCTTTGAGCTGCTGCTGGCGGTGAGTCGCCGCAGTCCGTTGGCCCAGCGAGAACATTTGACGCCGCAGGAGTGCGGCGGGCCGGTCTATTTTGCCCTCCCCGAGGGGCACGAAGCATCGCAGCAGGTGCTGGACACCGTGTTCCGCCGCACCGGTGGGGTAGAGCTGCGCCTGATGAGTTCCCCCAGCGACCTGATGCTCAATGTGCAGGCCGGGGCCGGAGTGGCGGTGGTATCCGGACTGATCGATCAGGAGAGCTACCCAGACGCGGCCTTTTACCGCTTTGACGAGTGGCACGGTCAGGCTCAGCGGCTGGCCTGGCGCAGCGACGATGAGAGCGCCGGACTGCGAGTGCTGATCGAACGCCTGCGGGAGCTCTACCCGGACATCCGCTTTTGCTCGACCGACCATCCCCCAAGACCCGGACAGCAGTGAACGGGTGCAGACGGAAAATAGAACAAAAAGCCCGAGAATTTCCAGCGGAAAACCTCGGGCTTTTGTCAGCCTGCAAATGTGAGAGCACAGGCGGGGTCAGTCAATTCAGATCATGTTGACCTTTGCCAGCGCATCGCGCATGCCGCGCTGGATGTTGCCGCAGCCGTTGCAGTCGCCGGCCATCAGGAAGGTGTCGGCGCAGTCGGCATAGCGCATGGCTTCGTCCACGCGGGGGGACACGCCGCCGCAGATGATGACGTCATCGGCGGTGATGGTGTGCTCCTCACCGGCCTTGTCCACATAGGTGACGGTGTTGCCGTCCACGGACTTGGTGGTCACTTCGGTGATGCCATGGAGCACGTCCTCAAATTTCTCCCAGGCGGGAGCCATGTGGCCCTTGCCGGAGCCGTCGTTGTTGGGTTTGACCCACGCCATGGTGATGTAGTGCAGTTTGGAACAATCATGGCCAATCTCTGTCTGACGGGTCAGCAGGGTGACCTCGTGGCCGTTTTGGGCCAGGTACATGGCGGTCTCGATACCGGTCTCAGAGGCACCGCAGATGACAACGTGTCTGCCCAGCTCGGATTCCCTGCCGAAAATGTCGTGGCAGGTGCGCACCAGCGCATTGCCGTTCTCATCCCGCAGCCCCTGGATGCTCCGGGGCAGGTTGGCCTGGGCGCCGGTAGCGGCGATGACCACATCATAGCCCTCGCCCTTCAGTGCTTCGGGATCGGGGGCGTTGTTCAGATGGACGGTGACGCCGAGCTCCTCCATGCGGCGTTTCTCCCAGTTTTTGAAGTCGCGCAGCGGCCACTTGAAGGAGTAGGACTCGGCGTGGTAGAGCTGGCCGCCCAGATAGCCGGTCTTTTCATACAAGGTGACGCTATGCCCCTGCTCTGCGGCCATGATGGCGCAGCGCATGCCCACGGGGCCGCCGCCAATGATGGCCACCCGCTTGGAACTGGTGCTGTTCTTGAGCAGACGGTGCAGTTTGTGCTCGATGCCGAAGCGGGGGTTCACGGAGCACACACTCAGCCAGGGATCGGGTTTGTCCGCCAGAATGGTGCCATGGCACTTGTTGCACCACAGGCAGGGGGTGATCTCCTCACCCCGGCCCTGTGCCAGCAGTTCGCCGTAGTTGGGGTTGCTGAAGAAGGCGCGGGCCATGCCGATCATGTCGCACTTGCCGGAGGCGATCAGCTCGTT
>USIZ01000049.1 GCA_900554855.1 uncultured Eubacteriales bacterium
GGCCCCGCCGCCGACCTGCTGAAGCAGTTCGGCCTGTCCGCGGAGCACATCACCGAGGTCACCGAGGCCTTTGTGAAGTAAGGTTCTATAAAAATGCGGCCCCGAAGGAGGAATCCAAACTCCTTCGGGGCCGTTTTCTATGCTATTTAAAAGGTACCTTTGTATCTTGCAGCTTCGGCAATATTCAGCAGCACCATATTAAAATTTGAACGCGCTCTGACACAGTCGTGCCAGAGCGCGTTTTGCCTCTGTTCTCAATCACAGGATCTCTCGTCTGCCCTCCAGCGCCCGCATCAGCGTGGCGTTGTCGGCGTACTCCAGATGGCTGCCCACCGGAATGCCGTAGGCCAGCCGGGTGATCTTTACCCCGAAGGGCTTCAGCAGCCGGGAGAGGTACATGGCCGTAGCCTCGCCCTCGGTGTCCGGATTAGTGGCCATAATGACCTCCTGCACACCGCCCTGGGCGACCCGCTCCACCAGCTCTTTGATGCGCAGGTCGTCCGGCCCCACCCGATTCATCGGGGAGATCACGCCGTGGAGAACGTGGTACAGGCCATTATATTCGCCGGTGCGCTCCATGGCGATGACATCCTTGGGCTCCGCCACCACGCAGATGGTGTCCTTCTCCCGCTTGTAGCTGGAGCAGATGGCACAGGGGCCGTCACCCTCGGTCAGATTCTGACAGACCGGACAGGTATGCACCCGATCCTTGGCATCCAGAATGGCCTGGGAAAACTCGGCGGCCTGATCCCGGGGCAGGCCCAGCACATAGAAGGCCAGCCGCTGGGCGCTCTTGGCTCCAATACCGGGCAGACGAGCGAACTGCTCCACCAGTTTTTCCATGGCTGGGGGTAAATACTGCATAGATGAAAAACTCCTTACACGCGCAGGGCGTCGATGGCGGCGGCGGGATCAGCCGCGCCGAACACTGCGCTTCCGGCCACCAGCACATTGGCGCCGGCTTCCACTGCACTGTGGACGGTCCTGGCGTTGATACCGCCGTCCACCTCCAGATCGCAGGCCGGGTTATAGCGGTCAATGAGCGTACGCACCTGCCGGATGGTGTCCAGCTGGGACTCCATAAAGGCCTGACCGCCGAAGCCCGGCTCCACCGTCATGACCAGCACCAGATCCAGCTCCTCCAGATAGGGCAGAATGGCGTTGGGACTGGTGATAGGCCGCAGAGCCACCGCTTTCTTCACACCAGCCGCGTCCATGGCATCCAGCGCCCGACGGATACCGCGGGGACTGTCCGCCTCCAGATGAACAGAGATGAGATCTGCACCGGCAGCGGCGAAATCATCAATATAGCGCTCCGGCTTCTCGATCATCAGGTGTACATCCAGCATGGCGTCGGTATACTCCCGCACCGCCTTGAGCACCGGCAGACCAAAGGAAATATTGGGCACAAACGCGCCATCCATCACGTCAAAGTGGATGAGGTCGGCATTTTTCACGCTGTCCAGACTTCTGCCCAGCTGGGTGAAATCGGCAGACAGAATGGAAGGGGCAATTTTAATCATAGTAAGCCTCTCTTTTCATCTGATTTTCATGCTGCGGTCAACATTTCGCAGATTATGGGTGATACGATATCGGTGTAGCAGGCAAAGCACAGCGGGCATAGGATGTGCTGCGGGTCGGGCGCGCTTTCGCGTCCCGGCCATGCGCCGGACGCCCGTCTCCCGTATCCCGAGACCCGGCCCAGGCCATGGCGCATGGCCGCCGCTGATGATAATCTGCGGAAGAGGGTCCCCGTCCGGGCTCTCTTCCGCAGAAGAATTTCAGTTTCGATCAGTCGTAGAAATCGGCAGTGCCCACCTCATGGGCGTCGTAACCGGCCTCTTTCAGGGCCTCCAGAATGCGTCGCTTGTGGTCAAGCCCGAAGGCCTCCAGCGTCACCTTCAGTTCCACACCGCTCTGGCGGTTGATGTTGATGAACTGGTTGTGATCCAGCTTGATGATGTTGCCGTTCTCCCGGGCGATGATCTCCGCCACCCGCAGCAGCTCACCGGGACGGTCGGGCAGCTGGACGGAGAAGGTAAAGATGCGGCCCCGGTTGATCAGGCCGTGCTGGATGAGGGAGGACATGGTGATGACGTCCATATTGCCGCCGGAGAGGATGCTGACCACGTTCTTGTCCTTGCAGTCCAGATGATTCAGGGCGGCGATGGTGAGCAGACCGGCGTTTTCAACGATCATCTTGTGCTTCTCGGCCATGTCGAGGAAGGCGTCCACCAGCTCGGTGTCATCAATGGTGATAATCTCGTCGATGTTTTGCTGGATATAAGGGAACACCAGATCGCCGGGAGTCTTTACCGCCACGCCGTCGGCGATGGTGGAGATGTTCTCCAGCGTCACCACATGGCCCGCTTCCACACTGGCCTTCATGGAGGCTGCGCCGGTGGGCTCCACGCCGATGACCTTCACATTGGGGTTGAGCAGCTTGGCCAGCGTACTGACACCGGAGGCCAGACCGCCGCCGCCGATGGGCACCAGAATGACGTCCACATCGGGCAGGTTGCGGAAGATCTCATAGGCGATGGTGCCCTGGCCGGTAGCCACGGTCAGATCGTTGAACGGCGGGATGTAGGTCATGCCCTCGCTCTCGGCCAGTTCCATGGCCTTGGCGGCAGCGTCGTCAAACGTGGAGCCGTGGAGAATGACCTTCGCGCCGTAGCCCTTGGTGTTGTTCACCTTCAGCATGGGGGTGGTGGTGGGCATGACCACCGTGGCGCTGACGCCTGCATGACGGGCAGCATAGGCCACGCCCTGGGCGTGGTTGCCTGCGGAGGCGGTGATCAGGCCGAGGGCCTTCTCCTCCTCAGAAAGGGTGCTGATCTTAAAATAGGCGCCGCGGATCTTATAGGCGCCGGTCACCTGCATATTCTCCGGTTTCAGGTAAACATTGTTGCCGCAGGAAGCCGAAAACGCAGGGGAGTAGATCAGGTTAGTCTCGTTAATGACGCCGGAGAGCACGCTCCGGGCGGATTTAAAGCTGTCAAGGGTCATCATAGGACTTGAAACGCCTCTTTTCATGAGTCAAAATTCATTGGAAATACAACACTTTATTTTACTCAATCCGCCGGGAATTGTCAATGCGGCAAAGGTGCCGAAATCGTGTTCCTTTTTCTTGACACTCCCCTGTGAAAACGGTAGAATATTCAATACTAGGTTTACTTAATATCAGGAGTGACGCACATGAAAAAACTCAAAAAGCAGCGCAGTGTTGTGCCGGTCTATCTGATCGCTGTGGTGTGGTTCATCGGCGGCTTTTTCTTCCGGGTGCATCGCCCGCTGGGGTTCGCGGTGCTTGTGGCCATCTCTGCGGCGGTATTTCTGATTGCCCGCCAGATCTGGCGCGACCGCACCATCGTCGTCACCAAACCCGATCCGGAACCGAGACAGCAGGCCGAGCCAAAGGCCGAAGCAGAACCGACAGCGGCTAAGGCCGAGCCGGAGCAGCCGGAGGATCCCGAGATCGCCGCCCTGCGCCAGGACCGCGACCGGGCCGTGGGTGAGATGCGCCGCCTGAACGACAGCATTGAGGATCCCACCCTGTCCCGGCAGATCGACCACATTGAGGCCACCACCGGCAAGATCTTTGCCTATGTGATGGCGCATCCGGATCAGAAAAGCCAGATCCGCCGCTTCCTCAACTACTACCTGCCCACCACCCTAAAACTGCTCAACGCCTATGACCGGCTGGACGAGGCCGGCATCTCCGGCATCAACATTGACGGAGCCAAGGGCAAGATCAGCGAGGTCATGGCCGCCATCGTCTCCGCCTTTGACCGTCAGCTGGATGCCCTCTACCAGGGCGAGGTCATGGACATCAACGCAGAGATCAAAGTTTTGCAGAGCCTGCTAACCGGCGACGGTTTGGCCGACGATCAGATGGGCGGTCACTGACCGGCTCAGTGAGATACAGATACGGAGGTACCTTATGAACGAACAGGAACACATCCCCCAGCTGACGCTGGATCCGGAGGGCGCCGCCGCGGCCGCCCAGAGCACCCCTGCCGCCCCCGCCGTCCCCACTCTGACACTGTCGCCCGAGAGCGCGGCACCGACTGAGGCCGAAGCCGTCGATCCCGTCGTTGTGGATGAGAGTATGCTCACGGAAGAAGAACGCCGGGCCGTGGATGCCTTTGCCGCCAAAATCGACATCACCGACTCCACCCAGGTCATGCAGTACGGCTCCGCCGCCCAGAAAAACATCGCTCAATTCTCCGAGTCCGCGCTGAGCAGCGTGCGCACCAAGGATCTGGGCACCGTGGGCGACGCACTGAGCAGCCTTGTGCTGGAGCTCAAGCAGGTCGGCCAGCCCGAGAAGAAGGGCTTCGGCTTCTTCCAGCGCAGCAAGCGCAAAGTGGAGGAGATGAAGGCCCAGTACGCCAAGGCCGAGGCCAATGTGGACAAGATCGCCGAAATGCTGGAAGGCCATCAGGTCACCCTGATGAAGGATGTGGCCATGCTGGATCAGATGTTTGACCTCAACCAGCAGTACAGCAAGGAGCTGACCATGTATATCGTGGCCGGCAAGAAGCGTCTGGCCCAGATCCGCACCGGCGAATTGGAGGAGCTGCGCAAAAAGGCAGAGGCCTCCGGCGCGCAGGAAGATGCTCAGGCCTACAACGACATGGTGAATCTGTGCAACCGCTTCGAGAAGAAGATCCACGATCTGGAGCTCACCCGGGTCATCTCCATCCAGATGGGTCCACAGACCCGCCTGCTCCAGAACAACGACACGCTGATGATCGAAAAGATCCAGACCTCTCTGGTAAACACCATCCCGCTGTGGAAGAGCCAGATGGTGCTGGCTCTGGGTCTGGAGCACTCCCGCCAGGCCACCGCCGCCCAAACCGCGGTCACCAACATGACCAACGACCTGCTGCGCCAGAACGCGGAAATGCTCCGCATGGGCACCACCGAGACGGCGAAAGAGGCCGAGCGCAGCATTGTGGACATTGAGACGCTTCAGCACACCAATGAGCAGCTCATCGCCACGCTGGACGAGGTCATGCAGATCCAGAAGGAGGGCCGCGAAAAGCGCGCCGCCGCCGAGGCGGAGCTGGGCAAGATCGAAGGCGAGCTGAAAAAGAAGCTGCTCGAGTTGCACTGACCCAAACGTATAACCTCAACCGGAACATACACCAATTGGGTTCCGGCTGATCGACCCCTATGATACCGGAAAGGTGATTTTCTTTGAAAGCATTGAAAAAATATCCCGTTGCGTGGGCGATCACCGCAGCGGTGATCGTGGTATCCGTTATTTTTGGCATAAAGATGGCCCGGGCGGATATGCTGGCTGTCACGCCGGGCAACTGGGTGTGCGACGGCGCAGAGGTGCTCTCCGAAGACACGGAGAACACGGTGCGCACCTACAACACCACATTTGACCAGAGCTACTCCGCCTATGTGGCGGTGGCCACGGTGCCTAGTCTGAAGGGCTGGGACGCGGACGCCTACGCTGAGGAGCTGTTCAACCGCTGGAGCCTGCAGGGCAATGACTTCCTGCTCATGCTGGACATCGGCGGAAACCAGAGCTACCTCTACAATGGCAGCAACTACACCAACTTCAATTTCAGTTCCTATCTGGACACCTATGTGAACACCGATTTCTTTGCCGGAAATTATGACGCGGCCGTAACCGGCCTGATGGCCGGCATGGAGAGCTATCTCTCCCAGTACAACGGCGGCTACTCCCCGGAAAACGGCGTGACCCCCGCTGAGGACACCGGCAATTACACCGACTACGCTCAGATGGAACAGCAAACCAACCTGCTCTCCGGTGTCATCATCGTTCTGGCGCTGCTGGCGGTGGTCTACACCCTGCTCTGCTCCATGGAGCGCAGTCGCTACCGCAGCTGGTACAGCCGGTATGGCCGTATGGACACGCCTCCGGTGGTGTTCACCCCCATCTTCTTCTGGCACCGCCCCGGCAGTATGTGGTGGAACCGGATGCACCATCATCCTCACGGCCCAGGTCCCGGCCCCCATTCCGGCGGTCCCGGCGCCGGTCCCCGACCGGGCGCAGGCCCTCGCCCCGGCAGCGGCTTCGGCGGCAGACCCGGCAGCGGTTTCGGCGGAGGTTTTGGCGGCGGAGGCCGCAGCGGCGGCCATGGCGGAGGCGGCTTCGGCGGCGGGGGCCGCAGCGGTGGCCATGGCGGAGGCGGCTTCGGCGGCGGAGGCCATAGCAGCGGTCACAGATAAAATACGCACACTCAAAGTTCCGAGGCTTTGTCCTCGGAACTTTGTTCATATGATCTTTCAGAGGTAAGGCTATGAACAACACAAAAACTTTACGCGGACGCTTCGCCCCCTCCCCCAGCGGACGGATGCATCTGGGCAACGCATGGTCCGCCCTGCTGGCATGGCTTTCCGTGCGCAGCCGCGGCGGCGTGATGGTACTGCGGCTGGAGGATCTGGATCCAGACCGCTGCAAGCGCCCGCTCTGCGACGGGGTGGAAGAGGACCTCCGCTGGCTGGGTCTGGACTGGGACGAGGGCGGAAGCGCCGGCGGCCCGGAATTTTATCAGAGCCAGCGCAGCGAGATCTACCGCGTGGCGCTGGAACAGCTGGAACAGCAGGGGCTGCTCTATCCCTGCTTCTGCACTCGGGGTCAGCTCCACGCGCCGAACGCCCCCCACCGCTCCGACGGCGAGGTCATCTACCCGGGCACCTGCCGGGATCTGAGCGCGGAGGAGCAGGCTGTGCGCGCCCAGACGCGCCATCCTGCCGTACGCATCCGTGTCCCCGATGAAGAGATCGGATTTGTCGACCGGCTTCAGGGCGTTTACGGCGAAAATCTGGCCCGGGACTGCGGGGACTTTATTCTGCGCCGCTCCGACGGAGTATACGCCTACCAGCTGGCCGTGGTGGTGGACGATGCCCTGATGGGCGTCACCGAGGTAACCCGGGGCAGCGACCTGCTGACCTCCACTCCCCGGCAGATCTACCTCCAGCACCTGCTGGGCTTTCACACGCCGGACTACTGCCATGTCCCCCTGCTCTGCGCTCCGGACGGGCGGAGGCTGTCCAAGCGGGAGTCCGATCTGACGCTCCAGTCTCTGCGTGAGCACGGCGTCCGGCCGGAGGAGATCGTAGGGCGTCTGGCCTGCGCCGCCGGACTGATCGACCGCCCGGAGCCCATTTCCGCCCGGGAGCTGGTGCCGGTGTTCGATGTGCATAAACTTCCCAAAAACGATATTCCCTTCAAGTGGTAAAAAATGAGCTGTCCGTTATGGACAGCTCATTTTAGCTTTTTACTTTTTCCAGGTCTGAGGCGCAAGCAGAACGAGGATCGGGAAAATCTCCAGTCGGCCTGCCAGCATATCGAAGATGAGCACCACTTTGCTCAGCGGGGACATGATGCTGAAGTTTGCCGTGGGGCCGACTAAACTCAGGCCGGGGCCGATGTTGTTCAACGTGGCGGCCACGGCGGTGAAACTGGTCTCCAGATCGAGATTCTCCAGCTGAATGATCAGCAGAGAGAGCACAAAGATGACGACATAGCACACCAGAAACAGCAGTGAGCCCCGCACGACCGCCCGGTCCAGCTTTTTGCCGTCCATGCGGATGGTGCGCACCTCCCGGGGCCTGACCAGCCTGCGCAGTTCCTGCACGCCAGTCTTGAGGTAAATGACCAACCGCGAAACCTTCATGCCGCCGCCGGTACTGCCCGCGCAGGCACCCAGCATCATGAGCAGCATTAAGATGCCCTTTGAAAAACTAGGCCAGAGGGCAAAGTCCGCGGTGGAATAGCCGGTGGTGGTAATGATGCTGGCCACCTGGAACAGCACCTCCCGCACGGAGTTGAACTGGCCGTAGTACAGCAGATCCAGCGAGATGAACAGGGTGGCACCGGCTACGATAGCGTAGTACCAGCGCACCTCCTCCATCCGCAGCACTGCCCGCCATTGACGGCACAGCAGCAGAAAGTAGACGCCGAAGTTCGTACCGGCCAACAGCATAAAGATGATGATGACCCATTGGAGATAGGGGGAATAACCGGCCACGCTGTCATTGAGCACGCCGAAGCCGCCGGTGCCCATGCTGCCAAAGGTCAGGCACAGGTTGTCAAACAGCGGCATTCCGCCGATCGCCTGCAAAATGAGTTCCAGTACGGAAATGCCGAAATAGATGCCATAAAGGCTCCGGGCCGACGCCCGCAACCGTGGCACCAGCTTGCTGACCACCGGGCCGGGGCTCTCCGCCTGA
>USIZ01000050.1 GCA_900554855.1 uncultured Eubacteriales bacterium
CAACATTAAAGATACTACCTTTTTCATACAGTTCCTCTTAAAAATTTTTTTCATAAAAATACCTCCGTTCTTAATTATCATCCTCTTATAATTAACAACGTATGAAACCCCATTTCGGAACAATATTTTTTGTAAATTTTTTGTTGTTTTTTTGTAAAGATTCCCATATGCTTTTCGTTCAGATTTTCTTAATAAAACCTTCACTTTTGCGTCCTTTGTATGAAAATAATGTGTTACAAAAGGTTACAAGCACGGTTCACAAAAATAGCACCGCAATATTTTGCGGTGCTGTCCCTTCGCGCCACAACATCTGGACTCAACTACATATATATGTAGTATACCCCAGAATGTGCTCCGCCGCAACAGGAAATTGGGCAGTTTCTGTTTTTTCGGCGACTTGCCGGAAAAGGCCCGCGTTTTCCGGCACTTTTCCGGCGCAGCACAGGGGGTAAGCAAATGTGACGAAAGGCCCCGCACACTGCGTGAGCGGGGCCTCTCAAAAAAATCATGCATTCAGCTGTCTGCGGCGGCTCAGGTTGATGGTGCCGTCCTGCATATTGGCCAGATTGTCCAGACTCGCGCCGGTGCCATAGGCCACGCAGGAGATGGCGTCCTCCGCCACATGGGTCTCGATGCCGGTGTGGCTCTCGATCAGCTTGTCAAAGCCCCAGATCAGGCTGCCGCCGCCGGTCATGACGATGCCGTTGCTGGAGATGTCCGCCACCAGTTCCGGGGGCGTGCGCTCCAATACGCTGTGGACGGCCTCCAGGATCTGCTGGACCGGCTCCTCAAAGGCCTCGATCATCTCGTTGGAGGACACCTGAAACACCCGGGGCAGACCGGTCATCAGGCACCGGCCCTTGATCTCCACGACCTCCTCCTCCGGCTTGGGGAACACACAGCCGATGCTCATCTTCAGCTCCTCGGCGGTGCGCTCGCCGATGAGCACATTGTGCTTGCGGCGGATATACTTGATGATGGCCTCGTCGAACTTGTCGCCGGCCACCTTGATGGAGGCGGACTCCACCACGCCGGACAGGGAGATGACCGCGATATCGGAGGTGCCGCCGCCGATGTCCACCACCAGATGGCCGTCGGGCCGGTTGATGTCGATGCCCGCGCCGATGGCGGCGGCCACCGGCTCCTCGATCAGATACACCTTCCGTGCGCCCGCCTGAATGCCCGCATCAATAACGCTGCGCTCCTCCACCTCGGTGATGCCGGAAGGCACGCAGATGATCATGCGGGGCTTGAACAGACGATAGGGCACCACCTTGCGGATGAACTCCCGGAGCATCCGCTCGGTCATGTCGTAGTCGGAGATGACGCCCTCCCGCAGAGGGCGGATGGCGACGATGTTGCCCGGGGTGCGCCCCAGCATTTTCTGCGCCTCGCTGCCCACCTTCAGCAGCTTGCCGGTGGTCTTGTCCATGGCCACCACGCTGGGCTCCCGCAGCACGACGCCCTTGCCCCGGACGTAAACCAGCACCGACGCGGTGCCCAGATCAATGCCAATGTCTCTTGTCAATCCAAACATAGTGATAGCTCCTCAGCATAAAAAGTCATGCTTGTTTTCCACATTATTATAAGGGCGGCCAGCGGGATTTTCAACCACAGAATCACCAACAATTTCGACATTCCGTGCCCCGACTTCCCCCGCGAATTTCGCCCAAAGGACGAAAGAGCCCGTTTCACAGAATTCCGCCCATCGCAGTGGGCGGAACAAATCGCAATCAAGAAAAGAGGCGGAATTCACTTCCGCCTCTTTTCTCTTCTCGCCCCGAGGGTGCCGACTTTTCGCGCAGCGAATCGAGGTACCCTCCTGGCGCATCCCCTCGCAGAAAAGGGTTCCGCCCGCACAGCGGGCGAAACCCTTTTCGAGAACCTCTTTTAGTGCTGCATCACCCGCACGCGGATGACGCCCTCGATGCCCTTGATCTGCTCGACCATGGCGTCGGCCACCTTGCCGTTCACATCCAGCATGGTGTAGGCGTAGTCCTTGCGGGACTTGTTGGCCAGATTCTCCACGTTCATGCCCGCGCCGGACACGATGGAGGTGATCTGCGCCAGCGTGTTGGGGATGTTGTGGTGGATCACGCAGATCCGGGCCTCGCCGGAGCGCTCCATGCTGACGGCGGGCATATTGACGGAGTTGGTGATGTTGCCGTTCTCCAGATAGTCCTGAAGCTCATGGGCGGCCATGATCGCGCAGTTGTCCTCGCTCTCCGGGGTGGACGCGCCCAGATGGGGCAGGGCGATAACGCCGGTGGCGTTGGCGATGCGGTTATCCGGGAAGTCGGTCACATAGGCGGCGACGCGGCCGGACTCCAGCGCAGGGATCAGGGCCTCCTCATCCACCAGACCGTTGCGGGCCAGGTTGATGATGCGCACATCGCCCTTCATCTTGGCAATGGCGGCGGCGTCGATGGTGTTGCGGGTGGAGTCGTTCAGGGGCACATGGATGGTGATGTAGTCGCTCACCTTCAGCAAGTCGTCCAGATTGCTCACCACGTCGACGCGGCGATCCAGACTCAGGGCGGCGTGGACGCTCAGGTAGGGGTCGTAGCCCACGATGTTCATGCCCAGACCCAGCGCGGCATCGGCCACCTTGGCGCCGATGGCGCCCAGACCGATGATACCCAGCGTCTTGCCGAAGATCTCGGGGCCGGCGAACTGGCTCTTGGCCTTCTCCATGGTGGTCAGCACGTCGGCGCCGGAAGCGGCCTCGCGCTTGGCCCACTCATTGGCCTCGAACATATGGCGGGAGGCGGCCAGCATGGCGAAAATGACCTCTTCCTTCACGGCGTTGGCGTTGGCGCCGGGGGAGTTGAACACCACAATACCCGCTTCGCTGCAACGGTCGATGGGAATATTGTTCGTGCCGGCACCGGCGCGGGCAATGGCGCGCAGGGCCTCGGGGAACTCATAATCGTGCATCTTGGCGGAGCGGACGAGGATGCCGTCGGGGTTGGTGCAGTCGTCCTCCACCACAAAGCGGCCCTTATCCAGCTGAGCCAGACCCACGCTGGCGATCTTATTCAGAGTCTTGATGCGAAACATAGTTATCGTCTCCTTATCAGGATAAATTCAATTTAACCGTACTCACCATGTACGAACGAGATACCAGCTGTCATCGATCTCCACAAAGTCGAAATCCAGGCAGTTGTACACGCCGTTTTTATAATAAGCATCCACCGTCACATTCCGGTAATCCGTGGCGGAAACGCCGAACGCCTCGTTGAAGTCGTCCAGCTGATCGGTGCAGTCGGTCTCATCCGCCACATCATAGTAGTCGAACTCCAATCCATAATACTTCGTCCAGCTGTCCAGGATGTCCATGGCGTTTTCTTCCCCGGCATACTCCACGCAGCTCTCGTAGACCTCCGGGACATACAGCGTCCGGATCCCCTGAACGTCATCATTCTCCGCATAGGAGAAGTAGTCGCTCAGCACCAGCTCATAGTCCGGGATCCGCGCTCCGATGAATACCAGCAGGGCAAATCCGGCCATAAATACACCCAGTATGACGGCGATAATGACGAGTCCCACCTTGGCGGGGCTCCACTTCTTCTCCGCCCTGGCCGGAGCGGCATAGATTGGCCCGTTGGCACGTCCCCACGGGTCGTCGCCGCAGGGCTTCGGGTTGACGCCGCCGACACCGCCGGAGTTGACCGCTTCGGTCTCCCAACTCCCGGTGCCGCCGGTCTGATGATCCGGGTAAAACGCATTCTGCTGGGGTGCGCCCGCACTGTCGGCGTTCACCGCCGTACCGCAATAGGGGCAGAAACGGGCGCGCTCTTCCAGCTGTTTGCCGCAGTTGACGCAGAACACAGCCGTTCTCCTCTCTTTATTTTGCACCGCCCAAGGCTTCCCCTCGGGGGGGAAGCTGTCGCCGCAGGCGACTGATGAGGGGGCAGGCTTTCGTGTGCAGCCAGTAAAATTCTCAGTTAGTCTGATCGAAGTGCTTGATGAACTCGCACAGCTTTTCGACGCCCTCGATGGGCATGGCGTTGTAGATGGAGGCGCGCATACCGCCCACCTTGCGGTGACCCTTCAGGTTGCTGAAGCCCCACTCGGCGCTCTCGGCCACAAACTTGGCATCCAGCTCGGCAGAGTCGGTGCGGAAGGTGACGTTCATGTCGCTGCGGGAACCAGGCTGAGCCGCGCAGTGGAACAGACGGGAGTCGTCGATCACATCGTACAGCATCTGAGCCTTGCCGTGCTTGATCTTCTCCATACCGGCGACGCCGCCCTGGCTCTCCAGCCAGTCGCACACCAGACCCAGCATATAGATGCACCAGCAGGGGGGCGTGTTGTACATGGAGTCCTTCTCGATCTCGATCTGCCAGCCCAGCATCTTGGGGGTGATGGGCAGCTCGTGACCGGCCAGCTCCTTCTTGACGATGACGATGGTCACGCCGGCGGGAGCCAGGTTCTTCTGCGCACCGGCATAGATGACGCCGTAGCGGCTCACATCCACCTGACGGGAGCAGATGTCGGAGGACATATCGCACACGATGGGCACATTGCCGGTCTCGGGGATGTACTGCCACTCAGTGCCGTAGATGGTGTTGTTGGCGCAGTAGTAGAAGTAGGACGCGTCGGGGCGGACCACGATCTTGTCCTGCGTGGGAATATAGGAGAAGTCCTGATCCTCAGAGGTGCAGGCCACGGCAATATCGCCGTACTTCTTGGCCTCCTGATAGGCCAGGTTGGAGAAGTTGCCGGTGACGGCGTAGTCCGCCTTGCCGGTGGAGCCGATCAGGTTCAGGGGAATGGCGGAGAACTGGGTAGAGGCGCCGCCCTGAAGGAACAGAACCTCGTAGTCGTCCGGAACCGCCATCAGCTTCTTGAACTTTGCCTTGGTGTCATCAAAGATCTTCTGGAACACCTTGGAGCGATGACTCATTTCCATGACGGACATGCCGCTGCCCTGATAGTTGGTGATCTCCTTACCTGCGCGCTCCAGCACTTCCAGAGGAAGCATGGAGGGGCCGGCGGAGAAGTTATAAATGCGTCCGTTAGCCATGGTTGATTTTCTCCCTTCAATATGCACGGCTGATACCGTGGCACTTTAAAATGATGCAGTATCTATTATACCAGTCAATTTTTCCAAATACAACCCGCCGCCGCCGCAATATTGGCCAATATTCCGTCAAATGAGCTACAACTTTTTAGTGTGATAACACACTAATGTATTTTAAAACAAAAAAAAACGCTTCCCGACTTGGGCGCAAAACCCGCGCCGTCGGGAAGCGTTTTTGGCAGATCGGGCCGCCTGCAAATGCAGCCAGCCCCGCTCCGCCTTCGGTATCAGAAGCTTTACAGCAGCAAAAGCAGCCCCCAGAGGAGGCTGGCCGCCGCCGCGCCCAGGGCGCACCAGCGGGCGCCGGGGGGCACAAGACGTTTCCGGGGCACAGCCGCCTCCGCACGGCTGCGGCGGATATAGCCCGCCGCCACCTGCCGGGCCTCGGAGAGCACCTGCTCATCTGTGACGCCCTCCCGGTGGAACACGTCCTCCCGCAGGAAAAATATCGCCTGCTCAAAAAAACGCGGGTCCGGTGTGCGCACCACAATGACCCGCCGTGAGATCCCTTTTACCAATCTGACCACATCCTTTCTCTCTTGGAGTATGGCACCGGGAGAGGAAAATTATAACGTTCCGCCGCAGCTTTCCCGCTTTGCCTTGTCAAAACATCCGCAGGTCGGTATAATAAAAGTATCTATGCAATTTTCAAATGAATACGGAGGTATTTTTCTATGAATTACGCAGAGGAATCTCTGAAGAAGCACTATGAATGGCGGGGCAAGCTGTCCATCACCCCGAAAATGCACGTCAATACCAAGGAAGATCTGTCGCTGGCCTATACCCCCGGCGTGGCCCAGCCCTGCCTGGAGATCCAGAAAGATCCCAGCAAGAGCTATGAACTGACCGGCCGCTGGAATACCGTGGCCGTGGTCACCGACGGCACCGCCGTCCTCGGTCTGGGCGACATCGGCCCGGAGGCCGGCATGCCCGTCATGGAGGGCAAGTGCGTGCTCTTCAAGGAGTTCGGCGGCGTGGACGCCATTCCGCTGTGCATCAGGAGCAAAGACGTGGACGAGATCGTCCGCACCTGCTACCTGCTCTCCGGCAGCTTCGGCGGCATCAATCTGGAGGACATCTCCGCGCCCCGCTGCTTTGAGGTGGAGCGCCGTCTGAAGGAGATCTGCGACATCCCCGTGTTCCACGACGATCAGCACGGCACCGCCGTGGTGGTGCTGGCCGCCCTGACCAACGCGCTGAAGGTGGTGGGCAAAAAGATCGAGGACGTGAAGATGGTGTCCTGCGGCGCGGGTGCGGCCGGCATCGCCATCATGAAGCTGCTCATGGCCCGGGGGCTCAAAAACGTCATCATGTGCGACAAACAGGGCGCAATCTACGACGGCATGGAGGGCCTGACGCCCGCCCAGGCCGAGATGGCCAAGGTGACGAATCCGGAAAAGCGCAAAGGTACGCTGGCCGAGATGCTGGTGGGCGCGGATGTGTTCCTCGGCGTCAGCGCCCCCGGCCTTGTGACGCCGGAGATGGTCAAGACCATGGCGCCGGGCGCCATCCTGTTTCCCATGGCCAACCCCACCCCCGAGATCATGCCCGATCTGGCCAAGGAGGCAGGTGCCGCCGTGGTGGGCACCGGCCGCAGCGATTTCCCCAACCAGATCAACAACGTCTCCGCATTCCCGGGCATCTTCCGCGGTGCGCTGGACGTGCGCGCCAGCGACATCAATGACGAGATGAAGATCGCCGCCGCCGAGGCGCTGGCCGGTCTGGTCAGCGAGGAGGAGCTGAACGCCGAGTACATCATGCCCTACGCCTTCGACGCGCGCATCTGCCCCGCCGTGGCAAAGGCAGTTGCCGAAGCAGCGAGAAAATCCGGCGTGGCAAGAACCTAAAAAGGAAGCGGCAGATACGCGCATCGAATCGGCGCTTCTGCGCCGCGCGCATTGCGCGTGACAAGCGTTTTGCCGTCGGCAAAACCTTGGACCCAAGGGAATTCATTTCCCGCGGGTCGGTGCAACAGAGCACAGGGAGAACAACCCGCGAAACGGAGGAATTGGGCATGGCAAAACCCCAGAAAAACCAGATATTTGACCTCACGATCGACAACTACTCCAGCGAGGGCGACGGCATTGCTCGGCTGGACGGCATGGCCGTCTTTGTCAAGGGTGCGCTCCGGGGAGAGCGCTGCCGGGTAAAGCTGCTGAAGGTGGGCAAGACCGCCGCCTGGGGCCGGGTGGAGCAGGTGGTCACCCCCTCCCCCGCCCGGATCAAGCCGGACTGCCCTCACTTTCCAAAATGCGGCGGCTGTGCGCTGCGGCACATGAGCTATGCCGAGGAGCTGGAGTTCAAGCGTCAGCGGGTGGAGGACGCTCTGCGCCGCATCGGCGGCCTCGACCTCAGCGTGGACGTGATCCACGGCGCCGAAGCGCCGGAGTGCTACCGCAACAAGGCTCAGTTTCCGGTGTCCGATCGGAGCGGCAGGCTGAGCATCGGCTTCTTCCGCGCCCGGAGCCATGACGTCATTGATGTGGAGCGTTGTCTGCTCCAGCGCCCGGAGGCGGACGCGGCAGCCCGGGCGGTCAAGGGCTGGATGGAGCGCTTCAAGGTTCCCGCCTACGACGAGCTTACCCACAAGGGGCTGGTGCGCCATGTCTATGTGCGCACCAATCGAAACGGCGAATCGCTGGTGTGCCTGATCTGCAACGGCACAAAGCTCCCCCACCTGAACGCCCTGATCGACGCGCTTCAGGTGGCGGTGCCCGGTATGGTGGGGCTGGTGCTCAGCATCAACAGGGAGAAAACCAACGTCATTCTGGGCAAAAACTATCAGACGCTCTGGGGTCAGGACTTTCTCTACGACACCCTGTGCGGCCTGACCTTCAAACTCAGCGTGCCCTCCTTCTTTCAGGTCAACCCGATGCAGACCGAGGTGCTCTACCGCAAGGCGGCGGAGTTTGCCGGTCTGACCGGGGACGAGACCGTCGTAGACCTCTACTGCGGCACCGGCACCATCTCACTGGTGCTGGCCGAGCAGGCCAGACAGGTCATCGGCGCGGAGATCGTCCCCTCCGCCATTGAGGATGCCAAAGAAAACGCCGCACGCAACGGCCTTGCCAACACGGAGTTCATCTGCGCCGACGCCAAAGAGGCCGCCGCCGAGCTGGTGCGCCGGG
>USIZ01000051.1 GCA_900554855.1 uncultured Eubacteriales bacterium
CGCGTCTACTACGGCAAGCTGAATCTGACCTATCCCCAGTCCATTGTTCTGGCTATTCTGGAGGCCGACGGCCCCATGCCCATCAGCGCACTGGCGGAGGCCGCCGGAAGCGCCAACAGCACCATCTCCGGCGTGGTCGATCGTCTGGAAAAGATGGGACTTGTCCAGCGTGTGCGTTCCGACAGCGACCGCCGGGTCATCTATGTCTCTACAACCGAGCAGTTCCAGCGGCACTTCTCTAAGATGCGCGACAGCGCCGCCGACCGGTTCTCCGCCGCTCTGAAGGCGCTGAGCGAAGATGAAATCGACGCCGTCGCCCGGGGGCTTTCCCTGCTGAATCACGCTCTGGCCGCACAGGAGGACTGAGCCTGCTCGGCAAAAATTCACTCTTCCTGTGGGACTTTTCCGCCCTCAGGCCCCTAATCTGATCCACCGGAAATCCACCGCTCACGGACATTCCGTTCCCTCCCCCCGGGGTGCCG
This sequence comes from uncultured Eubacteriales bacterium, assembly GCA_900554855.1. Lineage (GTDB taxonomy): Bacteria > Bacillota > Clostridia > Oscillospirales > Oscillospiraceae > UMGS1766. Next base: position 483 of record USIZ01000051.1, read on the forward strand.
TGAAGCGGTGGATCTTTTTATTTTCCGATGTTTTCCATATCTTTTTATTCATCCAAACCGTACAAAACAGACCGTCCGCCTGTTCCGCCCCCTGACGCGGCGCCATTTTTGCAAGTTCTTCATTGAATTCCTGCATCATCCTTACCTATTAAATATAGAAACCCTTGCAGAAATGCGGTTTTAATTTTCCACCTGCTCCCCCGGTATCCCGGTGCATCGGTACCGTTCTCCCTCTGCCTCGGCCGGAATTGGACAAATACTTTTTGCTGTGATTTCTTTTTTTGCTTCTGTTTTCCACTCTCCGTCTACTCCTCCTGCCTTTCGATTGCCTGCTTCTGACAATTGCTTTATTTTCTACGGTCAAAATACGTTTTCGCACCAATCGCCGTAGTCCCCTCCGGCGGTCTTCTTTTTCAGTGTGCTTTCTACTTCACAACTTTTTAGCGTATTTCTGGTGTGGACAACCTGTCCGGCCAACGGGCATTTTCTCCGCGTGTCGGCAGCAGCCCTCTATACATATTAAATATATATACGCGCATACTTTCTCCGAATGCACGATCATGCCGGGTGCAGTTATTTTTTTGCGTGCTTGCATTTTTCGGGCAAAAAAACCACTTTTGCCTATTGTCTTTTCAAAACAGAAGGGTTAGAATAAGATCAGTTTTTTTCGGATTTTATAGTTTGCCCGGTCTGCGAACCGGGGCCCGGACAGGGTCCGGCATGATTTTGAGGAGTTATCACACACATATAAAACTCCCAAGAGAAGGCGGTGATATCATTGTCATTGGAAGCAATCAAGCAGGTCACCCAGACGGAGCAGGACTGTGCACAGCGCAAGCTGGATGCGGTTCAGGCCGCCAAGCGGACTGTGGCTGAAGCCGAAAAGGCCGGCCAGGCCGCGCTGGACGCACGCCGCGGGGAAGCTCAGGCGCAGGTTCGCGCCCTGATGGCCGACGCTGAGGCGAAGGCCGGTGTGGAGGCGGACGCTGTCCGCGCTGATACCGCCAAGGCCTGTGCCGTACTGAAAGCCTCTGCCGAGCAGAAGCTGGAACAGGCGGCTGAACTGATCGTCAGAAGGGTTGTGAATCTCAAATGAGCATCGTAAAAATGAAGCGCCTGCGGGTCATCGGCTTTGAAGAAGAGCGCGACGAGCTGCTGCAGAAGCTGCTTCACCTGGGGTGCGTCGAGATCTCGGAACCGGAAGACAAGCTGACCGACCCGGAGTGGACGGCCCTGCTGCGGCGGGACGGCTCCGCCCTGACCGATCGAAAGGCGGAAGCGGCTGCGCTGAGCAGCGCGCTGGACGCGCTGAAGAAATATGCCCCCGCCAAAAAGGGGCTGTTCATCAAGCGCAAGCAGATCTCCGAGGCAGACTTCTTCAGTGAGTCTGTCAAAGCGGAGGCGCTTCAGGGTGCCGAGCGCATCAACGAGTGTACCCGGGAGATCGCCCGGATCTACTCCGCCGAAAACAAGCTCAAGTCCAATCTGGCCAATCTGGCTCCCTGGAGCCGGATGGATGTGCCGCTGGACGGCATGAGCACAGCGCACACCCAGCTGATCCTGGGCACTGTCCCTGCCGCCGTGGAACTCGGCGCACTGCAAAACGAGCTGAGCCAGGCCACTGATCTGGCAGAGCTTTCGGAGATCTCCTCCGACAAAGATCAGCACTATCTGCTTCTGATCGTCCACAATTCCGCTGCCGAGGACGCGCTGGCCGCTCTGCGGCCCCACTCCTTCGGCGTGATCCACTTCAAGGACATGGCCGGAACTGTGGTGGAGAACCAGGAGAAGCTCCGCGCCGAGATCGACGCACTGAACGCCGAGCGCAAACAGCAGGTGGAGCGCATCGTGGCGGAAGCCCCGCTGCGGGAAAAGCTCCAGCTGTGCCAAGACCGCGTCAATCAGGACATCAGCCGCGAGGCGGTGGCCGAGCGGTTCATGACCAACGGCCGCATCTTCTTCGCCGAGGGCTGGATCCCCGCCGAAAAGGTGGCCGCGTTCCAGAAGCTGCTCTCCGGCTTTACCTGCGCATGGGAGGCCGTCGACCCTGAAAAGGACGACACCGTACCCACCCAGCTGAAGAACCCCAAGTGGATGGACTGCATCAATATGGTGACGGAGATGTATTCTCTCCCCGCCTATGACGGCATCGACCCCAACCCGCTGTACTTCTTCTGGTATGTGTTCTTCTTCGGCTTCATGTTCGCCGATGTGGCTTACGGCCTCATCATCTTCTTCGGCTGTCTGGCCATCATCAAGGCGTTCAACCCCAAGAAGACACTGGGGCGCATGATGCACCTCGGCCTCTGGCTGGGCGGCAGCACCGCCATCTGCGGTATCTTCGTCGGCGGCTTCTTCGGCAATGTGCTGGATGTCATTTATGACACCTTCCTGCCGAACTCCGTCATGCCCGCATGGATGGCCAAGTTCTCCGCCGGTCTGGTGGTCAACCCGGTCAACGATCCCATGACCGTGCTGATCATCGCCGTCGCCATCGGCTGCGTCCATCTGATCATGGGTCAGTGCATCCATATCTATATGGGCTTCCGGGACGGCGCAGGCGTGGACGCACTGCTGGACGTCGTACCCTGGTGGATCGTGTTCGGCGGCATCGCCGCGCTGGCTCTGGCCGGCACCCCCATCGTGCTGATTCTCGGCGTGCTCAGTCTGATCTGCACTCAGGGCCGTCACGAGGGCACCTTCTTCAAGAAGCTGTTCGGCGGCATCAAGAGTCTTTACGACATCACCAGCTGGCTGTCTGACGTGCTGAGCTACGCCCGTCTGATGGCGCTGATGCTGGCCACCAGCGTCATTGCTCAGGTGTTCAACACGCTGGGCGCACTTCCCCGGAACATCATTGTCTTTGTGCTGGTGTTCCTCATCGGTCATGTGTTCAACATCGGCGTCAACCTCATCGGCACCTATGTCCACGCGGCCCGTCTTCAGTACCTCGAGTACTTCGGTAAGTTTTACAAGGAGGGCGGCATTCCGTTCCGCCCCCTGCAATATGACACAAAATATGTCGATATTAACGACGAGGAGGAAAATTGATTATGGATTTCATGTCTAATGCCGGTCTCTACATTGCCGTCATCGGCGCTTCTCTGGCTGTGGCTCTGGCCTGCGCCGGATCTGGTAAGGGCGTTGGTATCGTGGGTGAAGCCGCTGCCGGCGTCATCTCTGAGGACCCCGGTAAGTTCTCTTCCTGCCTGATCCTCCAGATCCTGCCCGGCACTCAGGGCCTGTACGGTCTGGTCGTCTGGTTCTACGCGCTGTTCACTCTGGGCGTCATCGGCGGCACCCCCGCCACTCTGACCGTCGCTCAGGGCATCGGCTACTGCGTGGCCTGCCTGCCCATGGGCATCGGCGGCTATGTCACCGCCATCGGTCAGGGCCGCTGCGCCGCTGCCGGTGTCAGCCTGGTCGCCAAGCGCCCCGAGGAGATGTCCAAGGGTATCATCATGGCCATCATGGTCGAGTTCTACGCCATCCTGTGCCTGCTGGCTTCCTTCCTGATGCTGCTGTTCATCAAGTGAGCACCGCTTCCATTTTCAGAAAGGACGGAGCAAACTTATGACAGGCATTGAAAACATCACCGGCCGCATTCAGGCCGACGCTCAGGCGGAGATCGACCGCATCGACGCCGACGCCCGCGCACAGGCCGACAAGATCACCGCCGCCTACGCCGCCCGCGCCGAGCGGGAGTGCGCCGACATTCTGGAGCGCGGTGCCAAAAGCGCCGCCGAGCGCGGAGACCGCCTGGTCTCCGCCGCCCAGATGGAGGCCCGCCAGATGAACCTTGCCGCCAAGCAGGAGGTACTGGACAAGGCCTTCGCGCTGGCGCTCAGCAAGCTGCTGGCCATGCCCGAGGCGGATTACGCCGCGCTGCTGGCCCGTCTGGCCGTTTCCGCCGCCCGCACCGGCAGGGAGGAGATCATCCTGAACCCCGCCGACCGGGAGAAGCTGGGCGAGCAGGTGGCCGCCGAGGCCAACGCCCTGCTCGTCAAGGACGGCCGCACCGGCGCGCTCACTGTGTCCAAGCAGACCCAGCCCCTCAAGGGCGGCCTGCTGCTCAGCGACGGCGCCGTCGAGGTCAACTGTGCTCTGGAGACGCTGGTGCGTCTCTCCCGCACCGACGTGACAGGCGAGGTCAGCAAACTGCTGTTTGCCTGAGCCGCCGCGTCAGTCAGGTTCGCCGCAACAAAGCGGTGAAAACGGGAAAAGGAGGACGAACCATTGGCCAAGATCAAAGATACAGATTATCTGTTTCTCTCCACCCGCATCCGGGCGCTGGAGCGCAGTCTCCTGACCCGGGAGCGCATGGAGCGTATGCTGGAAGCCTCCACTGCCGCAGAAGCCATCAAGGTTTTGCAGGAGTGCGGCTATCCTGAAGTGGAAGAGGTCACCGTGGACAGCGTCAACGAGATGCTCTCCAAAGTGCGTGAGCGCACCTTTGACGACCTCTATCTCTTCGCCCCCGATCGGAACATCATTGATGTGTTCAAGATCAAGTATGACTATCACAACGCAAAGGTGCTGCTGAAAGCAGAGGCCCGGGGCGTGGACGCCGACGATCTGCTGGTGGACACGGGCCGCGTGCCCCCCGAGGAGCTGCAAAACGACATCCGCACTTCCGACTTCCGGGGTCTGCCCGGCCAGCTGGCCGGTGCGGTCGTCCGGGCCCGGGAGACACTGGGCAGCACCGGCGATCCCCAGCTCAGCGACTTCGTGCTGGATCAGGCCTATTTCGAGGATATGTTTGAGCTCGCCCGCAAGAGCGAATCCGGCTTTCTGGAGGGCTATGTCCGCATCAGCATCGACGTGGCCAACCTCAAGAGTCTCGTGCGCACCCTGCGCATGGGCAAGGACGCGGACTTCCTCCGGGGTGTTCTGTTCCCCGGCGGAAATGTGGATACGCCCCGCATCCTGAACGCGGTCAACTCCGGCGCCACGCTCACCGATCTCTACGCCACCTCCCTGCTGCACGACGCGGCTGAGGCCGGTGCGGCGGCGGTAAGCGGCGGCGGCCTGACCCTGTTCGAGAAGCTCTGCGATGACGCTGTGATGGCCTATATCGGCAACGCCAAGTATGTCGCCTTCGGCGAGGCTCCCCTTGTGGCCTATCTGGCCGCCCGGGAGAGCGAATTCACCGCGGTGCGCATCATCATGACGGGCCGTCTGGCGGATCTGCCCGCCGACGTGATCCGGGAAAGGCTGCGTGCATCCTATGTATAAGATCGCAGTTCTGGGCGACCGGGAGAGCGTGATGGGATTCAAGGCCCTGGGCCTTGACGTCATCACCGCCGAGACTGTGGAGGAGGCCCGCCGCGACCTCCACGCCATGGCCAAGGATCCCGATTACGCCATTATCTATCTCACCGAACAGTTCGCCGCTGAAATGCCCGACGAGGTGGCCAAGTACAAGGACCGCCTCACCCCCGCCGTCATTCTCATTCCCGGCAAGGCGGGCTCTCTGGGCATCGGCATGAAAAACATCACCTCCTCCGTGGAGCGTGCCGTGGGCGCGGACATTCTGTAACTGTCCCCCCACCCGGCGGGCGCTTTTCCCGCGAAAACGCGCCCGCGCTGATCTTCAAACGAAAGAAGGTTCCAAACAATGGGCAAAATTGTCAAGGTTTCCGGCCCGCTGGTGGTCGCCACCGGCATGGCCGATGCCAATATGTCCGACGTGGTCCGCGTCGGTGAGCAGCGGCTCATCGGCGAGATCCTGACCATGACCGGCGACGCCGCCTCCATCCAGGTCTACGAAGAGACCTCCGGCCTCGGCCCCGGCGCTGAGGTCGTCACCACCGGTGCGCCCCTGTCCGTGGAGCTTGGTCCCGGCCTGCTGGAGAACATCTACGACGGTATCCAGCGTCCTCTGGAGGCGATCATGGCCAAGAGCGGCAGCGCCAGCATCACCCGCGGCATTGAGGTCCCTGCGCTGGACCGGGAGAAGAAGTGGGACTTTGTCGCCACTGCCAAAGTAGGCGATAAGGTCGCCACCGGCGACTTCCTCGGCCAGGTCCAGGAGACTCCCTCCATCCTGCATAAGATCATGGTTCCCGCCGGTGCCGAGGGCACCGTGGAGTCCATCACGTCCGGCTCCTTCACCGTCACCGACACGGTAGCCACCATCCGTCTGGCGGACGGCAGCCTCAAGGAGCTGACCATGGTGCAGAAGTGGCCCGTTCGCGTGGGCCGCCCCTACAAGAAGAAATTTACCCCCGCCGCCCCCCTGCAGTCCGGTCAGCGTGTCATCGACACCATGTTCCCCGTGGCAAAGGGCGGCACCGCCGCCGTTCCCGGCCCCTTCGGCTCCGGCAAGACCGTTGTCCAGCACGCGCTGGCCAAGTGGTCTGACGTGGACATCGTGATCTATATCGGCTGCGGCGAGCGCGGCAACGAGATGACCGACGTTCTGCGCGAATTCCCCGAGCTGATCGACCCCCGCACCGGCGAGACGCTGATGAAGCGCACCGTGCTGATTGCAAACACCTCCGATATGCCCGTGGCCGCCCGTGAGGCGTCCATCTACACCGGCATCACCATCGCCGAGTACTTCCGCGACATGGGCTACGACGTGGCCGTCATCGCCGACTCCACCTCCCGCTGGGCCGAAGCTCTGCGTGAGATGTCCGGCCGTCTGGAAGAGATGCCCGGTGAGGAAGGCTACCCCGCCTACCTGGCCAGCCGTATCGCCGAGTTCTACGAGCGCGCCGGCGTGGTCCAGTGCCTCGGCTCCGACGAGGAGCGCCGCGGCAGCCTGACCGCCGTGGGCGCAGTCTCCCCTCCCGGCGGCGACCTGTCCGAGCCTGTCAGCCAGGGCACCATGCGCATCGTCAAGGTGTTCTGGAGTCTGGACTCCTCCCTGGCCTATCGCCGTCACTTCCCCGCCATCAACTGGCTGAACTCCTACTCCCTGTATCTGGACAACCTGAAGCCCTGGTTCGACGAAAATCTGGGCGAGAGCTTCCTCAAGAACCGCACCCGCGCCATGACCATCCTTCAGGAGGAGTCCTCCCTGAACGAGATCGTCCAGCTGGTCGGTAAGGACAGCCTGGGCGCCGCCGATCAGCTCACGCTGGAGACCGCCAAGATGATCCGCGAGGACTTCCTGCAGCAGAACGCTTTTGTGGACATCGACTCCTTCTCCGACTACCGCCGTCAGGCCATGATGATGCAGCTGATCCTCGATTATGACAGCCAGTGCCGCGCCGCCATTCAGAAGGGTGCCAGCGTGTCCGACCTGTTCGCCATCGGCGCCCGTGCCGGCATCGGCCGCGCCAAGAGCGTGCCCGTGGATCAGTACGAGCAGACCTATGCCCGCATCGCCGAGGAGATGACCAGTCAGATCGAAGAGATCGCTGAGATAGGAGAGGTTGACTGATGATTAAAGAATACCGCACGATCCAGGAGATCGCCTCCCCTCTGATGGTGGTCGATCATGTCCAGGGCGTCACCTATGACGAGCTGGCCGAGGTGGAGCTGACCGACGGCTCCATCCGCCGTGCCAAGGTGCTGGAGGTCAACGGCGACAAGGCCGTTGTCCAGCTGTTCTCCTCCGCCGCCGGCATCAACCTGGCCCAATCCAAGGTCCGCTTCCTCGGCCATCCCCTTCAGCTGGCCGTCAGCGGCGATATGCTGGGCCGCGTGTTCAACGGCATGGGCGAGCCCATCGACGGCGGCCCCGA
>USIZ01000052.1 GCA_900554855.1 uncultured Eubacteriales bacterium
CGCCACCTCATCCGGCCCTTCGGGCCACCTTCCCCTCAAGGGGAAGGCTTTGGTGGTTTCATCTATCCCCCAAAAAAAAACAACCCCGCCTTCTCTCAAACGAGAGAAGGCGGGGTTTTGCTTTTTCCTTAAAACGCGGCCAGCATGACGACGCACAGCGCCGCGCACACGGCGCAGAACAGTCCGTCGAACCAGCGCACCCGCACCGGCTCAAAGTCGCTGCGCGCTTCGTGCCCGTCAAAGCCCTTGGACTCCATGGCCACGGCCAGCGCCTCCGACCAGCGGACGGACTTGACCAGCAGCGGCTTTAAAAAGGCCGGGGACACGGGGAACGGATTCTTGCCCCGGGCACGGAAGGCCGCCCGGGTGCGGCGGTACTCCTGCATCATGTGGGGAAACACGCCCCACGCGGCCAGCAGGCCGTAGGCGAAGATCTGGGGCAGGTGGAACTGGCGCTGAAAGGAGCGGATCATGAGCACCCGGTCGGTGGTCAGGCAGTAGAGGTAACCGCCCCCGGCGAAGGCCAGCACCCGGGAGGCGTGGATCAGGCCGTTCCAGACGTGGGAGCCGGTCAGGATTATGTCGTTGCTGTTGACCGGCATTCCCTCCCCGGCGGAGAAGCGGTAGCCGGTGAAGAACATCCCGACGGCTGCCAGCAGAATGGGGGAGAGCAGGATGAGCAGCTTTTTCACGTCGGTGCCGGAGCTCAGAATGCCCACGATGCACAGGGCGAAAAAGGCGAAGTTGAGGATCGGCTGATGCCGGAAGGCCAGCACGAAGGTCAGCACCATCAGGCAGACGAATTTAACCGCGGGATTGAGCCGCTTCATGGAGCTTCCCTCCTTCCAGACGGAGCACCACGTCGCCGTAGTCCTCGGCCAGCTGGCGGTCGTGGGTGGAGAAGATGAGCGCGGCGCGGCGGGATCTGGCGGCGCGGCACAGCTCGTCCATGACGGCCATGGTGTTGGTGCGGTCCTGGGCATAGGTGGGCTCGTCGCACACCAGCACCCGGCAGTCGTAGGCCATGAGGGCGGCCACGCCGAGACGGCGCTGCTGCCCCTGACTGAGCAGATAGGGGGACACATCCCGGTAGCGCCACAGGCGGATGCCCCTCAGAATTTTCTCGCTCCCGGCGTCGGCGTCCTCCCGCAGGCTGGCGGCGATCTCCTGCCGGACGGTGCCGCCGATGAACTGATCCTGCGGGCTCTGGGTGACAAAGCCGATGCGGCCCAGGTGCTTTTTCTTCTGTTTACGCAGCTCCACGCCGTCCAGCAGAGCGGAGCCGGAATAGCGGCACACGCCGGCCAGCGCGTTGAACAGGGTGGACTTGCCGCAGCCGCTCTCGCCGACGACGGCGTAGATGACGCCCCGGCGGAAGGCGGCGTCCACGCCGTCCAGCACCGCCCGGCCGTCATAGCGCACGGTGAGATCCTTCAGCTCCAGCACCACGTCCCCCGGTTCGGCGGGGGCCAGGTCGGGGGCGTAGCTCACCCCCGGGGCGATGACGCCCGCCTGCTCCAGCCGGGCGGGGTCGGGGCGGTGCAGATCCATGGTCTCCGGGGCGATGACGCCGTCCCGGAAGAAGTACAGGGTGTCGGCAGTACCGACCCAGTGGTCGAGCCGGTGATCCACCGCCAGAATGCCCATGCCCTGCTCCTCGTGGAGCCGGCGCAGCTTGGCGGCGATGGCGGCGGCGGAGGCGTCGTCAATGTTGGCGAAGGGCTCGTCCAGCAGCAGCCACTTGGGGCGGATGAGCACCAGACAGGCCAGCATGACCTTCTGCTTCTCGCCGCCGGACAGGGAGACGAGGGTTCGGTGCTTCAGGTGGGAAATGCCGCAGAAGTCCAGCGCCCGATCCATCTCCTGCTCCACCTGCTCCGGAGGCGTGCAGAGGTTTTCCAGACAGAAGATCAGCTCGTTGCGCACCGTGTCCATGCAGAACTGAAGCTCCGGGTTCTGGAACATCATGCTGACCAGACGGCACCGCTGAGCCGGGGCGAGCGCCCCCACGTCCTGCCCCTCCACCAGAATTTTTCCGGCGCGGAGCACCCCGCCGTTGCGGGGGTAGAGCCCCGCCGCCAGATAGAGCAGGGTGGACTTGCCGCAGCCGGACACGCCGGTCAGCACGCTGATGCGGTCGGGGTCGAATGCGGCCGAAAAATCGTGGATGGTGTCCTGCCCGTCCTCGAAATAGGAGAAGGACACCCCCTCAAACCGGATGCTCATTCCTCGGTGAAGAACGCGTTGGTGTACTCGTCGTCCCGGCGGCCGGAGATCAGGCCGCACTCCACCAGAAAGTCCGCCATGGGCTCCCAGCGCTCCGGGGCGATGCGGCCCCAGCGGCCCTTTTCGTCCAGCAGAATGGGGGAAAGATGCTTCTGGCTGCGGATGAGCAGGGCGTCGGAGGAGTCGCCGGGCATCATGTCCTTGACCTCCAGCACGGCCTCCTCCGGGTGGGCCGCGCCGTAGCGGTAGCCCCGATCCAGGCAGGCCAGGAAGGCTTTGACCGCCTCGGGGCGCTTGGTCAGCACCTCATGGGTGGCGGCGATGGCGGGGGCGCAGAAGTTGAAGATGGGGTCGAAGTCGCCCAGATTGAAGTAGTTGATCTCCTTACCGGCCTCCAGCAGCACCTGATTCTCCCAGTTCTCATAGACCCAGGTGGCGTCGGCCACGTCTCCGAGGGTGGCCACGATGTCGCCCACGTCCAGATTGACCAGCTTCACCTTGCCGTAATCGCCGCCGTCCTTGGCCATGACCCGGCTGATGGCCTTGTGGAACCACTCGGGGCTCCAGTGGGTCAGCCGCTTGCCCTCCAGCTCCCGGGGACGGGTGATGCCCGCCTCCTTGAGGGAGACGATGCCGGAGTCGCACTTCTGGGTCATGACGGCCACGGCGGTCAGGCCGATGCCGCGCTCCATGCAGTCCAGCATGGCGATCTCAGGGCCGCAGACGAAGTCGGCGCCGTGCAGCTCCATCTCGCCGTGGACGTCGCCGAAGATCTCCACGTCAAGTCCGGCCTCGGCAAACCAGCCCCGCTTCTGGGCGATCAGAAAACCGATGTGGTTGGTGTTGGGGAACCAGTCCAGAACAACTTTCAGCTTTTCCATGTTCGCTATACCGCCTTTCTCAAAAAATCAGTCTTCCTCGTTGTATACGCGCCCCGCTCTGACCGCGCTGCCGATGGCGTAGCTCTTGACCACGCCGGTCTTGGCCAGCGCGTCGCCGGCCAGCTTGCAGATGATGCCGGAGAATACGATGGCGCTGACAAAGCGCACGGCCAGCTGGGCGGCCAGCATGGAGGGAGCCAGCAGGTAGTAGCTCAGATAGTACAGCTCATAGCAGAAGATGAACAGTGCGGACAGCATGCTGGCCAGGCTCATGGACAGCAGGTTCCACTTCTTATAGCGGAAGCAGGCGAAGATCACCTCGGCGCCCAGACCCTGGATGAAGCCGGTCAGCACCACGGTCAGGCCGCCGGAGTTGCCCATGAGCAGCTCGACGACGGAGGCCAGGATCTCGGTCACCAGCGCCACGCCGGGCTTGCGGATGATATAGGCGGCCAGAGTGGCGGCCATGAACCAGACGCCGTAGATCAGCTCAAAGCCGAAGGCGGACAGGCCCAGGGGGGTCAGAGCGGTGGAGATGACCATGCCGCCGTTGAACACCGCCAGATAGATGGCCGCAAAGACCACGCCGAGAATGGCCATCAGAATAACGTCCTTCAGTTTCCACTTGTTCATAATAATACAGTCCTTTCTTTCTCTCACTGAAAAAGCCGCCGGTGCTGGGCACCGACGGCTTGAATTGCGGCAGAAATGTCCGCTTTCCCTGCGCTGGCATTATCCAACAGGTTCCATGGGTCATGGGCATCAGGCCCAACTCTCAGCCGAACTTTATCCAGCTCCCCGGCGATTCAGTTTTTTGAACGGGGGTATCATAGCACAGTTGGCAACAGATTGCAAGGCGGAACGGACAGAAAGCAAAATTTGCGGGCAAAAGCTCTGCCCCGGGCATAGCGCCCGGGGCAGAATTTTGGATTTTGCCATCGGCAAAGGGGGATCGGTGGTCTCACTGCGGAAGTTCCATCAACTGGAACGCGGGCCATCGAAACTGCGAGGATCCTTCGCAGCGCGATAGGGGGCGGTATTTCCAGCTTTTGAGATGAAAAAACCGTAATTTACCAACTGCTTTTATTATATCACTTCTTGTTAAATAAAGTCAACAAGTGGAGATTAAAAAGTTCGCATCCTGTGGATATAATTTAATAAGCTGAGGGGGGCGCATGAGCATGACAGAACAGGAACTGTTTTTGCAGGAAGTTGGCAGGCGGATCGCCGAGCGCCGCAAGCAGCTTGGCATGACGCAGGAGATGCTGGCGGAGCGGGGCGATATGACGCCCCAGTTTGTCTCCTATGCCGAGGCGGGGAAGCGGGCCATGCGGCCGGAAAATCTGCTGAAGCTGGCCTCGTCCCTCGGGGTCAGCGCGGATTACCTCCTGACCGGCGACATCATTGACAAAGATCTGCTTCTGCTGTCGGAAAAGCTGAGACAGCTCACACCGGAGCAGGTGCGCATTGTGGAGTGCATCATAGATGAGTGCGTGCGGCTGTATGCATAGGGTGCGGAGCGTGCGCAGATAGAAATAAAAGAGCGGGACACCCCGGACAGAGCGCTGAAATGCGCCGTCCGGGGTGTTTTCATATTTCTCCGGGCGGTTTCATAGACTGGAGCAACAGAAACCGGGGGAGTGGCGCGAGTGAAAGGGAATATCGAGGAGCGGGCCGTCCTGCTGGCCCAGTATATTATTGAGCACAAGGCCACCGTCCGCTCGGCGGCAAAGCGGTTTGGGGTGTCCAAGAGTACGGTACACAAGGACCTGTCTGAGCGGCTGCCCGGGTTCAATCGGCCGCTCTACTTGCAGGTGAAGCAGGTGTTAGAGGAGAACAAGGCCCAGCGGCACATCCGGGGCGGCATGGCCACCCGGGAGAAGTACCGGCACATGGAAGCACTCCGGCACGGGAACGGGGGAGTGTGACTGCGGCCTGCTGAACCGGCAAGCATAAAAACGAAAGCCCGCCTCGAAAATTTCGGGGCGGGGCTGCTATTTTGTGGGGGATGTTTACTTTGTCTCGGCCTTCGGCTTCCCCGCCGCCCGGGGCGGCAGACCGGCCAGCTTTCGGGCAGGGTTCATAAGGGTATGGTAGTAGAGGGCCATGACCCGGCCGCAGAGCAGGACAGTGATGAGGGTGCCAAGGCCGATGCCAATGATCCTGTTGGCAAAGAGCAGGCCGACGCACAGTGTCAGTACGACGCTGACGGCGTCGCAGAGGTTTTTTGCCAGACCGGTGGCGATGTGGAAGGTGTCCGCCACGGCGCTGACCAGCCCGTCACCGGGGTTGGGGATGATCTCCATGGTCAGGGTGATGGCCGCGCCGATGCCGGTGAGGAACACAGCGAACACCAGCATGACCAGCCTGCCGGGCAGGGTGGCGGGCTCAAAGCTCAGCAGGACGCTGAACAGGTTGAGCAGCTGGCTGAACAGCAGAGCCACCAGCAACTGGAGCAGATCCCGCACCCGGGCGTTTTTCCGCCGGAGCAAGAACTGGATGGCGACGAATGCGGCATAGACCACAAAGGTCATGTTGCCGAAGTTCAGGTGGGCTACCTGGCTGACGGCGTAGCCGATGGAGATGAGAGGGGACACGCCCAGATTTGTCTTGGTGTTCAGCGTGATGCCGATGGCCAGCAGCACCATGCCGAAGAGATAGTAAACAATGCGGAATGCTTTTTTCACGGGACAGGACTTCTTTCTGCGATTGCAGTTATTTTCCCTCGGCCTCCAGCTTTGCCATATTGCGGAACTCGGCGGCGGCCATGATGATGGCGGCCAGCATGGCGAAGAAATCCGCGATGGGGGCGGCGAACAGGATGCCGTCGATCCCCCAGAACAGGGGCAGGATCAGAATGAGCGGGATGAGGAAGATCACCTGACGGGTCAGAGACAGGAACACACCCTTGAGGGGCTTGCCCAGAGAGGTGAAGAAGGTGGAGGTGATGGGCTGCATGAAGTTGGCGAAGGAGAAAAAGCAGAATACGCGGAAGAAGCGCACGCCGAAGTAGAAGTACTCCTCCGTGCCCTCGCCGAACAGACCCAGGATCTGGCGGGGCAGCAGCTGATAGAGCAGGAAGGAGACCACGCCCACCACGGCACCGGCGGTGAGGGCCAGCTTATAGGCGCGGCGCACGCGGTCGTAGTTCCGGGCGCCGTAGTTGAAGCTCTCGAGGGGCTGGGAGCCCTGGCTGATGCCGATGATGATGCCGAAGCAGAGCTGGCTTACCTTCATGACGATGCCGGCCACGGCCAGCGGGATGGCCTCGCCGTAAGCGGACAGGGCGCCGTAGTGGGTTAGGGAGTTGTTCAGCACGACCTGGGTCACCAGCATGGCCAGCTGGTTGAAGCAGTTGCCCGCGCCGATGGAGGCCGCCCGGGTCAGCGCCTTCAGCCGGGGGCGCAGATGGTGGAGCCGGAGCGGGACGGTTTTGAAACGGCGGGCCAGATACCAGACCACCAGACAGCCGGAGAAGATCTGGCCGATGATGGTGGCCAGCGCCGCACCGGCCATGCCCATGTTCAGCACCATGACAAAAACAGCGTCCAGCACGGTGTTGATGATCGCGCCGCTCAGAGAGCAGATCATGGTCATCTGGGGGCTGCCGTCGGCCCGGATCAGGTGGCCGCCGCCGGTGGTCAGGATCAGAAACGGAAAGCCGAGGGCGGTGATGCGCACATAGCTCTGGGCGTAGGGGAGCACATCGTCCGGAGAGCCGAAGGCCTTCAATAGGGGCGTCAGGAAGAGCAGGGTGACGGCGCACAGGATCACGCCGCTGGAAAACAGGGCGACAGCGGAGGAGCCGATATAGTAAGGGGCCTTCTCCGTCTCGCCCCGGCCCATGGAGAGGTTGAAGGCGGACGCGCCGCCGATGCCGAAGAGCAGAGCCAGCGCCACGCACATGGTGGTCAGCGGGAAGGCCACGTTGGTGGCCGAGTTGCCCAGAATGCCGACGGACTGGCCGATGAAGAACTGGTCAACGATGTTGTAGATCGCGCCCACCAGCATGGCGATGATGCTGGGCACCGCGAACTGCACCATGAGCCGCCCTATCGGCGCCTCACCGAGGGGATTTAAGACTTTTTCGTTTTGCATGGGATCTCCTTTGTGTGAAAATCAGCCGTCCGGAGGACGGCTGATCGTTTGAAATGCTTACTTTATTATTATAACCCGGCTTCGACAAAATGCCAACCGTTCCGGCGGCGGCAATTTAAACGAGAAGTGGGAGAAAATCGCGGCCTGAAGTGAGAAAAATCCACAAATTTCGATGCGCAGGACTTAACATTGATTTAACGAACATTTTGGTTTTCCTCGCAGACGGCTTTTGGTATAATAAGGGTGATTATGCGGGGTGGGAGCAGATGATCCAGCCTTCCCCTTGAGGGGAAGCCTTTGACGGGGTGCAGTAATTGAAAGCGAGGGGAACGCGATGGAAAAAAAGAAAACACGAAAGCGCGGCGGCGTTCCCCGGGCGACGCTGATGCAGAGAATCCGATTTTTGCTGTTCGGCTACGAGGCGCTGGACTGGAAGAAAACGAAGCGGAAGATCAAGAAGGTCAAAAAGACGAGGAGGATCTCTATGGGTAAAAAGTGCTACACCAACCGGGAGCTTTCCTGGCTGCAATTCAATGAGCGGGTGCTCAATGAGGCGGGCAACCCGGCGGTGCCGCTGGCGGAGCGGCTCAGCTTTGCCGCCATCTATCAGTCCAATCTGGACGAGTTCTTTATGGTGCGGGTGGGCACGCTGATGGCTCAGATCTCCGCCGGAGACGACGAGCGGGACAACAAGACCAACATGACCGCCAAGGAGCAGGTGGCCGCCATCGTGAAGCGCACCGCCGAGCTGGAGGAGAAAAAGGGCCGGGTCTATGAGCAGCTCATGGGCGAGCTGGAGCCCCACGGCATCCGGCTTATCAATTTCAACAGGCTGTCCAACGAGGAGGGCACCCTGCTGGAGCGCTATTTTGACGCCCAGATCGCCCCGTTCCTG
>USIZ01000053.1 GCA_900554855.1 uncultured Eubacteriales bacterium
GCGTGCTCCCAGAATTCCTTGACCACTTTGGGATAGAAGCAGTAGGCAATGACCTGCTTCATATCGGTCTTGGGGCAGAACGCAGAAACTTCCTTCCAGGCCTTGTCGAAGTCCACCGGCTCCAGCAGCTCGCCGGGACGGCAGGTGATGGGCTTCTCGCCCTTCAGCACGATCTTCTGCAGCTCCTCGGGGAAGCCCCAGGCGGGCTGTCCCATCATGCCCTTGAAGTAGGACACAACGGAGTCGGGGTAGCTGAGATCCTTGCCCTTGGTGCAGATGTTCTCGGGGGTCAGATTGTTCTGGACCATGAAGATGGCCAGATCGCCCACCATTTTGGAGGAGGGGGTCACCTTGACGATGCCGCCCAGCATATCGTTGACCTGCTTGTACATCTCCTTGACCTCGTCGAAGCGGCTGCCCAGACCAAGGGAGATGACCTGCGGCTGCAGGTTGGTGTACTGGCCGCCGGGGATCTCATAGCGGTAGATGTCGGTGACGGGGCTCTTCAGACCGTGGTCGAAGTGCTCGTAGCGCAGACGCACGTCAGCCCAGTAGTCGGTCAGCTTCTGCAGCTCGGTGAGCTCCAGACCGGTGTCCCGCTCGGTGCCTTCCAGCGCGGCGACCACAGCGTTCATGGAGGGCTGGCTGGTCAGGGAGGACATGGAGGAGATGGCGGTGTCCACAATGTCCACACCGGCTTCGGCGGCCATCAGCAGGGTGGCGACCTGGTTGGAGGTGGTGTCGTGGGTGTGCAGGTGGATGGGCAGGCCCACCTCCTGCTTCAGAGTGGAGATAAGCTTCTTGGCGGCGTAAGGCTTCAGCAGGCCGGACATATCCTTGATAGCCAGCAGGTGAGCGCCGCGCTTCTCCAGCTCCTTTGCCATGTTGACATAATACTCGAGCGTGTAACGGTCATGGGCGGGATCCAGAATGTCGCCGGTGTAGCACATGGTGGCCTCGCACAGCTTGCCCTGCTTCAGCACCTCGTCCATGGCGATCTCCATGCCAGGGATCCAGTTCAGGGAATCGAACACGCGGAATACGTCGATGCCGGACTGTGCGGCCTCCTTGACGAAGGCGCGGATCAGGTTATCGGGGTAGTTGGAATAGCCTACGGCGTTGGCACCGCGCAGCAGCATCTGGAAAGGAATATTCGGAATCTTCTCCCGCAGCAGGGTGAGACGCTCCCACGGATCTTCGTGGAGGAAACGGTAGGCCACGTCGAAGGTGGCGCCGCCCCACATCTCCAGAGAGAAGCAGTCGGACAGGATATCGGCGGTGCCGTCCGCACCCTTCAGCATATCGCGGGTGCGCATACGGGTGGACAGCAGGGACTGGTGGGCGTCGCGCATGGTGGTGTCGGTGATGAGCAGCTTTTTCTGATCCAGCACCCAGCGCTTCACGGCATCGGGACCCTTCTGATCCAGCATCTGCTTGAGGCCCTCCCGGGGCGTCTCGCGCTTGGGCTGGGGGAAGCGGGGGGTGTCGTACTGCTTGCGCTCGGCGTTGGGGGCCGCCACCTGAATGTTGGCGATGTACTTCAGCACGCGGGTCGCACGGTCACGGCTGTTCTCAATCTCAAACAGCTCGGGCGTGTCGTCGATGAATTTCGTGTGGCACTGACCGGCGATAAACTTGGGGTGGTGCAGAATGTTGGTGACAAAGGGGATGTTGGTCTTGACGCCGCGGATGTGCACCTCGTTGATGGCGCGCATGGCCTTGCGGCACACGCCCTCAAAGGTGTTGTCCCAGGAGGTGACCTTGACCAGCAGGGAGTCATAGTAGGGGGAGATGGAGGTGCCGGTGCCGGCGTTGCCGCCGTCCAGACGGACGCCGAAGCCGCCGCCGGAACGATAGGCGGTGATCTTGCCGGTGTCTGGGGCAAATCCGTTCAGCGGATCCTCGGTGGTGACGCGGCACTGGATGGCGTAGCCGTTGACGTGGACATCCTCCTGGCTGTTCAGGCCGATCTCCGGGGTGGAGAGAGGATAGCCCTCGGCCACCAGCAGCTGAGCGCGCACCAGATCAATGCCGGTGACCTGCTCGCTGACGGTGTGCTCCACCTGAATGCGGGGGTTCATCTCGATGAAGTAATGATGTCCGTCCTTGTCCACGAGGAACTCCACGGTGCCGGCGGAGACATAGCCCACGCTCTTGGCGATTTTGACGGCGTCCTCATGCAGGGCGTCGATGGTCTCCTTGGGCACGCTCCAGGCGGGGGCGAACTCGACCACCTTCTGATAGCGGCGCTGGAGGGAACAGTCGCGCTCACCGATATGGTAGACATGGCCGTATTTGTCGGCCAGGATCTGCACCTCGATGTGCTTGGGCTCCACGAGGAACTTTTCAATGAAGATGTCGTCGTTGCCGAAGGCCTTCTTGGCCTCGCTCTTGACCAGATCAAATGCAGGCTTGACCTCTTCCGGGGTGTTGCAGCGACGCATGCCGCGTCCGCCGCCGCCGGCAGCGGCCTTCAGAATGACGGGGAATCCGAAGCTCACGGCTTTTTCCAGGGCCTCGTCAGCGTCCTTCAGGGGCTCGGTGCAGCCGGGGATAATGGGCACGCCGCAGGCAATGGCAGTCGCCTTGGCGGCAAGCTTGTCGCCCATGTTGGCCAGCACATCGGCGGGAGGGCCGACGAAGGTGATGCCGGCCTCGTCGCAGGCGCGGGCGAACTCGGCGTTCTCGGACAGGAAGCCATAGCCGGGATGGATGGCGTCCACGCCGCGGCGCTTGGCCAGATCAATGATGCCGGGGATGTCCAGATAGGCGCCCAGCGGGCTCTGGTTCTCGCCGATCAGGTAGGCCTCATCCGCCTTGGTGCGGAAGAGGGAGTTAGTATCTTCATTGGAGTACATGGCCACCGTATGCAGACCCAGGTCGTAGCAGGCCCGGAAGATACGAATGGCGATCTCGCCGCGGTTGGCGGCCAGAACTTTTTTGAAGGTGCGTACTGCCATAAGTTCAGCCCTTTCTTAAAACACTCGAAAAACTCAAACCACTGTGACCGCTGCCCCAGGGGTGCGGTCGAATCAACTATGTTATATTATACTTTTGAAAAATACTTTTGCAAGCATTATTTTCAAAACTAGCTACAAAAGATTGGACGCAATTCACGCCAAAATTGGCATACTGCCCATTGTGGTTGCAAAATTGCATGAAAAATGGTAAAATGACTGAAAAAATTCAGGAAAAGAGAGGCTGAGGAAATGATGATCGAAACGTGCCGCATGTACCTGCGTCCGTGGCGGGATGAGGATGCACCGGCGCTGTACCGCTATGCCAGCGACCCACGGGTGGGCCCCATTGCGGGCTGGCCGGTGCATACCGATGTGGAAAACAGCCGGGAGATCATCCGCGGTGTGCTTTCCGAGCCGGAGACCTATGCCGTGGTGCTGAAGCAGAGCGGGGAGCCGGTGGGGAGCGCGGGCATTATGCTGCCCGGTCGGGGAAATCTGCCCATGGAGCCGGGGGAGGCAGAGATCGGCTATTGGATTGGCGTGCCCTATTGGGGTCGTGGCCTGATTCCGGAGGCGGTGGAGGCACTGCTGAAGCGATGCTTCACGGAGTTGGACTGCCGGAGGGTCTGGTGCGTCAGTTTTGAGGGCAATCAAAGATCTGAGCGGGTACAGGAGAAGTGCGGCTTTATCTATCAGCGCACGATCATCGGAGAACCGAACCCGTACTGCGGCATTGCGGCCAGCCGTGTCTCCTGCCTGACCCGGGCGGAGTGGGAGGCGAGACAGAAATGCTCCTGATCGTCTGCGTGGATGACAACATGGGCATGGCCTTCAACCACCGCCGCCAGAGCCAGGACTGCCTTCTGCGCCGGCGTCTGTTGGAGCGGGTGGGCGCGTCGAAGCTGTGGATGAGCCCCTATACTGCCCGTCAGTTTGACGCGCTGCCTGAAAATGTTCGGGTGAGCGAGACGTTTTTATCCGAAGCCGAAGCGGGGGAGTACTGCTTTGCGGAACTGAGCTGTCCCGACGATGCGGAGGGGGTTGTGCTCTACCGCTGGAACCGCAGCTATCCGGCGGATGTACACTTTACACTTGCTTTGAGCGCATTCCGTCTGACGGAGCGAACGGACTTCGCCGGATTTTCCCATCCAAAGATCACAGAGGAGATATATATTAAATGAAAAAGCATCTGATTCGTTTTCTGCCCCTTTTGCTGGCCCTTCTGTTCAGCCTGTCCGCCTGCGCTGACTTTGCCCCGGCGGAGAAAAGCACCGGTGCGGTGGAGAGCAGTTCTGCTGTCCCGGCAGACGTCGGTTCCTCCGGCGGCCAGACGGTCACATTGGACAGTATTCCGGCCTACACGGATGCGGCCTATGTGGCGGTCAACGATAATACCCCGTACTTTTCAGATGAGGACAAACAGCGTACCGACTCCTTTGAGACTTACAGTGAGCTGGACGAACTGGGTCGGTGCGGCGTGGCCTACGCTAATATCTGCACGGAACTGATGCCTGTTGAGGAGCGGGGCGAGATCGGGCAGGTAAAGCCCAGCGGATGGCAGACCGTGAAGTATGACTGCGTGGAGGGAAAGTATCTCTATAATCGCTGTCACCTGATCGGGTTCCAGCTGGCAGGGGAGAATGCCAACGCGAAGAATCTGATCACCGGCACCCGCTATCTGAACATTCAGGGGATGCTTCCCTTTGAAAATCTGGTGGCCGATTATGTGAAGGAGACGGAGCACCATGTGCTCTACCGGGTCACGCCGCTGTTTGAGGGCGAGGATCTGGTGGCCTCCGGCGTACTCATGGAGGGCTGGTCTGTGGAGGACGACGGCGAGGGCGTCTGCTTCTGCGTCTACGCCTACAATGTTCAGCCCGGCGTGACGATCGACTACGCCACTGGTGCCAGCCGGCTTTCTGAGCAGGCCGGTTCGGCCGGGGAGAGCGGCGGCTCTACCAGCTCCGCCGGGGAGCAGGAGTATGTGCTGAATACCAACTCCCGCAAGTTCCATCTGCCGGACTGCTCCGGTGCGGCCACCATCAGCGAGGCCAACCGACAGGAGTACACCGGCTCCCGGGACGATCTGATCGCCGAGGGCTATGAGCCCTGTGGGCGCTGTAAACCTTAAAACACGTTCAGCCGGGGCGCAAACGCCCCGGCTTTTGTGTTGGAACGCAAAAAGAAAATAGACAAAAATGCACTATATTATCTATTTATACGAAAACACAGAAAAGCGTTGCCAGCTTGACCGCTTTCGTGCTATAATCTCTTAGTTAGTTTGGATTATTATGCTGTTTTCTATTTTATAAAAGGAGTGATCCACATGATCCTTGATGAAGAGAGCCAGGAGCTCGTACAGATGGTACGGGAGTTCGTGGATAACGAGATCATCCCCAACGTGGGCGAGATCGAGCGCACCGGCGGCAGCGCCGAGGCCATTCTGGACATGGCCTGCGAGATGGGTCTGAACACCCTCTGCCTGCCCGAGGAGTACGGCGGGATCGGTCTGACCAATGTGCAGACCTTTGCCATCGCCGAGGAGATCGCCCGGGGCGACATCGGCATCGGCACCACCCTGATCGCCAACTGCCTTGCCTCCTATCCCGTTCTGCTCAGCGGCACCCCGGAGCAGAAGAAGCTGTGGTTTGAGACCATGGTGGAGAAGAAGTACGCGGCCTTCTGCCTGACCGAGCCCAACGCCGGTTCCGATGCGGGCGGCGTGCAGACCACCGCCGTAGAAGACGGCGACGAGTGGGTCATCAACGGCACCAAGAGTTTTATCTCCAACGGCCCCATCGCCGGCATCTACACGGTGCTGGCTTCCACCAATAAAAAGGCCGGCGCCATGGGTCTGACTGCGTTCATCGTGGAGCGGGATCGCCCCGGCGTTTCCATCGGCAAGGAAGAGGACAAGATGGGCATGCGGCTGAGCTGCACCAGCGAGGTCATCTTCGACAATGTCCGCATTCCCAAGGATCATATGCTGGGCCGCAAGAACCGCGGCTTCAAGATCATTCTGGAGACCCTCGACCACAGCCGTGCGGGCGTGGGCGCCTTCGGCGTCGGCATCGGCCAGCGCTGCGTGGAGGAGGCCGCCAAGTATGCCAAGCAGCGTAAGCAGTTCGGCGTCAGTGTGTCCACCTTCCAGTCTGTCCAGAATATGCTGGCTGACATGGAGATCCAGGTTCAGGCCTCCCGTCAGGCTTATCTGCACGCCGCTGAGCTGATGGATGCGGGCCTGCCCTTCACCGCCGAGGCCGCCATCGCCAAGACCATCGGCACCGACACCGGCATGAAGTGCGCCGTGGACGGCGTCCAGATCATGGGCGGCTACGGCTATATGAAGGACTACCCCATGGAGAAGCTGATGCGCGATGCCAAGATCCTCCAGATCTATGAGGGCACCAACCAGATCCAGCGCTCTGTCATTGCCGGTCAGCTGCTGAAGAAGTACCACTGATTTAGAAAGCAGAAGAGGTATTAAAGCTTTGAATATTCTCGTTTGTGTCAAGCAGGTGCCGGACACCACCATCATCAAGATCGACCCGGTCAAGCACACCCTGATCCGGGAGGGCGTGCCCAGCATCCTGAACACCTTTGACGCCTACGCGCTGGAGACCGCACTGCGGGTGCGGCAGAGCGTGGGCGACGCCAGGATCACTGCCCTGTGCATGGGTCCCGAGCAGGCCAAGGAAGTGCTGAAGGAGTGCATTTCCGTCGGCGCTGACGCCGCCTATCTGGTCAGTGACCGGGCCTTCGGCGGCAGCGATACGCTGGCCACCAGCCGCACGCTGGCCGCCGCGATCGAGGTACTGGAGGAGCGCCAGGGTGCCAAGTTTGACCTGGTGTTCTGCGGCAAGCAGGCCATCGACGGCGACACTGCTCAGGTCGGCCCGGAGATCGCCCAGCATCTGGACCGCGCTCTGCTCACCTATGCCCTGGAGGCCGAGGTGGAGGGCAATACGGTCAAGATCCGCCGTGAGAGCGACGAGGGCTATGACTGGTATGCCGCTGAGATGCCCGCCCTCATCACCGTGAACAAGACCGCCTACGACCTGCGCTATCCCTCTCTGAAGGGCAAGATGGCCGCCCGCAAGGCTGTCATCGAGACTCTGACCTCTGCCGAGGTCATTGTGCCCGAGGAGAAGCGCGGCCTGAAGGGCTCTCCCACCAAGGTCAAAAAGACCTTCACTCCCACCCTCAGCAAGAGCGGTATGCGTCTGGAAGGACTGTCCGGCGCTGAAGCGGGCAAGAAGCTGGCCGACGTGCTGGCCGAAGCCAAGCTGGTGTAAGGAGGGCGTGAACATGGAAAACAAGAATCTTTGGGTGGTCGTCGAGACCGAAGAGGGCAAGGCCAAGAACGTGGGCTATGAGCTGCTCAGCGTAGGCCGCACGCTGGCCGATAAGATGGGCCAGCAGCTGGTTGCGCTGGTCATGGGTAAAAATGTCGAGTCCGTCGCAAAGGAGAGCATTGCCTACGGCGCCGATCAGGTGCTGCTGGTGGAGGGCGATGAGTATGAGACGTACAACACCGATGCCGCCACCTTTGCCACCGTTTCCCTGATTAAAAAGTATGCCCCCGCCATCGTGCTCTACGGCGCGACCAACAATGGCCGCGATCTGGCCCCCCGCGTGGCCTGCCAGCTGGAGACCGGCCTGACCGCGGACTGCACCGAGCTGGATGTCGAGGAGGGAACCAACAATCTGGTGTCCACCCGTCCCACCTTCGGCGGCAACCTGCTGGCCGTCATCATGTGCCCGGATCACCATCCCCAGATGTCCACGGTGCGCCCCGGTGTGTTCAAGAAGGCTGCGCCCGATGAGAGCCGCACCGGCGAGATCGTCCGGGAGGACGTGCACATTGACTCCGCCGACATCCGCGTCAAGCTGGTGGAGCGAGTCAAGGAGGTAGCTGAGGCTGTCAACCTGGAGGAGGCCGAGGTCATCGTGGCCGGCGGCCGCGGCCTGAAGGACGAGAAGGGCTTTGATCTGATTCGTGAGCTGGCCGATGTGCTGGGCGGCACCGTGGGTGCCAGCCGTGCCGCCGTGGACGCGGGCTAGATCG
>USIZ01000054.1 GCA_900554855.1 uncultured Eubacteriales bacterium
ATCTGCACAGCAGGCCGGATTGTTTGACGAGGAGATCATTCCCGTCTATGCCAATACGGACGACGGAGATCGGATGCTGGTGACCCGGGATGAGGGCGTTCGCCCCGGCACAAACGCGGAGAAACTGGCTCAGCTCAAGCCGTGCTTTGTGGAAAATGGCTCGGTTACGGCGGCAACCTCCTCCCAGATGAGCGACGGCGCCGCCTTTGTGGTGCTGATGAGCCGCCAGAAGGCTGAGGCGCTGGGCGTGAAGCCGTTGGCCCGGCTGGTCGGCTTTGCCGTGGGCGGCTGCCCGGCGGAAGTCATGGGCATCGGCCCGATTTACGCCGTGCCCAAGGTGCTGGAACGGACCGGGCTTGCGCTGGAGGATATGGAGGTCATTGAACTGAACGAGGCCTTTGCCTCGCAGGCGCTGGTCTGCATCCGGGAGCTCGGCATGGACCCGGAGCGGGTCAACCCCAACGGCGGCGCGCTGGCGCTGGGGCATCCCCTCGGCGCGACGGGTGCTGCGCTGACCTGTAAAGTGCTGTCCCAGCTTCGCCGCAACGGCGGCCGGTATGGCATGGTGACAATGTGCATCGGCGGCGGCATGGGAGCCGCAGGCATTTTTGAATTGCTGAATGACACGATCTGAATTGTGCAGAAAAGGAGCGATTTACTATGGCAAAGAAAACGATTATCACGGTGGCAACGACCGGCGCATGGCCCAAGAAGGAGAACAACCCGAATGTTCCCATGACGCCCCGGGAGATTGCAGAGGACGTCTACGATTGCTGGCAGGCCGGCGCCGCCATCGCCCATCTGCATATGCGGGACGATGAGGGCAACGGCAGCATGGACACCGCCAAGTTCCGCGAGACGGTGGAGATCCTGCGCGGGGAGCACCCGGACTGCGACATCGTTCTGAATATGACTACTTCCGGCGCCCTGATCAAGGACGAGGATCTGCGCAAGGCACATCTGCGTGAGCTGCGCCCGGAGATGGGCACCTTTGACTGCGGCAGCATGAACTGGCTGCACTCTGCGGTGTTCCTGAACTCCCCTCAGTTTTTGGAGAGCCTGGGCAAGGATATGCAGGAGTGGGGCGTCAAGCCGGAGATCGAGGTATTTGATCCCGGTATGATCGGCAACGCGGCTTATTTCCTGAAAAAGGGCGTGTTGAAGGCTCCGCTGCACTTCCAGTTCTGCATGGGCTGTGCCAATGGCATTCCCGGCTCCATGAAAAATCTGGTGTTCATGAAGGAAACGATGGAGACTCTGTGCCCCGGCTCCACCTGGAGCTGCTTCGGCGTGGGCCACTGTGCGCTGGAGATGACCTATGGCGCGGTTGCCATGGGCGGCCATATCCGCGTGGGCATGGAGGACAACGTGATGTACTCCAAGGGCGTGCTGGCTCAGAGCAACCGTCAGTTTGTGGAGCGCGCGGCGCGGATCATCCGGGAGTATGGCAACGAGGTCGCCACGCCCGCTGATGCCCGCGAGATCCTCGGCCTGAAGAAATAAATGAGCTGGGGCACTTACTGGTTTTACTACCAGTGCCCGGACTGCGGCGCAAAGTTCAGCTGGGATTTCTGCCTTGTGACCAGTCCGGATTTCGGAAAATGCCCCCGCTGCGGCGGCGAAGGCGTGCTGAAGGGCGAAAGCGCCCACCTTCCGGAGCATCCTGAGGACTATCCGGACTGTTCCGAGTGACCAATCAAACGATAGATTTTTCCTTTCCTTATCTCCTCCCCCTTACACAAACCCGGGCACACAGGTTTCCTGTGTGCCCGGGTTTGGCAGTTTGCAGGAAACGCCCCGGCGGAAAAGACCGCCGGGGCGTTGATTTTTTTGATGCGCGGCACGATCGATCCGCGCCGCACGACGCATTTCGCGCAGCCGCCGGGATGCGTTTCAGTCCAGCAGATCACGGGCTCTGGTGTAATTGAACACCGGCCCCTCCAGGCAGACATAGGTCTCGTTGATCTTACAGTGGCCGCATTTGCCCACGGCGCAGGACATCTTGCGCTCAAAGGACACCCAGATCTTTTCCGCGGCAGCCCCCTGCTTCATGCATTCCAGCGCGGAGAAGCGCATCATGGCGGGCGGGCCGACGATGACCACGTTGTAGTCCTCAAAGCTGCCGAAGGGCACCTTCTTAATATAGTTGGTCACAAAGCCCTTGTGGAATCCAGGAGCTTCCGTGTTGTCCAGACAGTAGATGGTGTGGAAGCGCGCGGAAAATTTCTCCAGCTCCTCGGTGAACAGCACGGAATCGGGATCCTTGAAGCCGGTGATGAGGTGGACACTCCTGCACACTTCCGGATGGGCGTAGAAATGGTTCAGCGTGGTGCGTACCGGCGCCATGCCAGTGCCGCCGCAGATCACCACCAGGTCTTTGCCCTCGAACTGCTCCACCGGGAAGGCGTTGCCGTAAGGGCCGCGCATGAACAGCGTATCCCCGGCGTTCAGGCCGAAGATACCGTCGGTGAGCCGCCCCACCTTGCGGATGGTGAATTCCACATAGCCCTCGCCCCGTCCGCTGACGGAGATGGGGGCCTCGCCTACCTTGGGGATGGACAGCATGAAAAACTGGCCGTGGCGGGGTGTGCCGTCATAGGCCACCCGGAAGGTGTATTCCGCCTTTGTCTCCTTCTGCACGCTCAGCACTCTGTGGGGCTTGGGCAGCATGATGTTTTCCATGGTCAGTCCTCCTTCCGGGCCGCGTCCAGCTCATCGTGGAAGCGGTTGATGGTGTCGAGAAAGTCAATCTCGCGGGGACAGCGGGCAATGCATCGGCCGCAGCCAACGCACATATTTTCACCCGCATCAAAACGCTTTTTGTAGTCATATACCTTGTGCAGGGTCTTGAAGCGCATATTGGCTCCGGCGGTGCTCCGGGCACGGCCGCCGCCGGCGGTCTGAGTGAAGGTGCTCAGCATACAGCTTGACCACACCCGCCGCCGTTCACCGTCCCGACTGGTCTCATCGTAGGTGACGTCTACGGTGTCAAAGCAGGAGCAGGTGGGGCAGACGGTGTTGCAGCCGCCGCAGCTCAGACACATTTCGTCGTACTCCGCCCAGAAGGGGAGAGAGGAGGCCAGTTTGACATCCTGCGTTGATTCAATGACGGGCAGGTTGGCCTTGCGCCGATTTTCCCGCACGAACTGCGGCTCAAAGTCGACCTCGGCCTGACCGGCAAAACAGGGGGCGAAGGCGGCGTCCTTCACCTGCACGAGGCAGACCTGCTCCGTCAGCCGCAGTGCGATGCTGTAATCCTCCGCCACATTGGAGCCCATGGAGACGCAGAAGCAGTTGTCCCAGCTCTGGGCGCACTCCAGCAGCCCCAGTTTGACCTTCTCCCGCAGCCGGGCGTAGAACAGGTCGGGCTGGCCGCCGTTGCGCAGGAAAATGTTGTCCAGCCGCCGGATGGCGTTGCAGTCGCAGGGGTGGGCCAGCACCAGAATGCCCCGCTCATCGGTTAGTTCACTCTGGCGGCTCTCGTCCCTGGTAAAGTAGAACATGGTCTGGATGACCGGGTAGTAGGCCTCCTTGGCGCTGAAATCCGAGGGGCGATCATAGACGATCTCCTCCACAGCGCTGATCTCACCATAGCGCACGATCTCCTGCCCGCCAGGGCCGCGCTTGCCGGTGCGCTTTGGAGCAAAAATGCGATAGGTCTTGGAGAGCTCTGCCAGCACTGCGTTCATCTGAACATGGGTGAGCTGAAAGCTGCCGGTATTGCACTGACTGCGCTCCTCAAGCAGCTCGGCGTCCATGGCGAGGAAGCCCTCCGTCAGCAGCGCAACGGCTTTGTAGAAGTCGGTGCGGGCGTATTTCTTCATATCCGCGCACAGCCGGGGGACCCAGTTCAGCAGATGCTGCGTCAGAAAATTCAGCTGCTGGGTGGGGGCGGCGGTTCCCTGCTCTGCCAGAAGGGCCATATATTCCAGCTCAGTGGCGATGTGGTCCTCCATGATCTCGCTGGGGGCGCCGGTGAGGGTCAGCCCGGCCGCATCATAGATGCCGCGCACCTGCTCCCAGGCCTGCTGCCGCACCAGCCCCTGACGGCTGGTGTAGACGGACTCATAGGGAAAGGCACCCTTGCCCTGATACTCGCCGGAGGCCAGAAATACCTTGGCGAAGTCGGCGGCCAGCTCGTCCAGAATGTCCGCGTCGTGCCGGGCGAGAAAATCGCGTAGCATCTCATAGCCCTCGGCCATCCGGGGCTGGGGACAGTCGGCGGGAATGTTCATTTGTCTCAGCTGAGCCCACAGCGGGGTATCCACTTCCTGAAAATAAAACCGGCGCAGAAAGCGGTAGTAGTTTGCCCGGGCGGCGTTCAGCGCCTCGGTCTGTGTGGTCGCCGTCATTTAAATGCGCCCCCTTTTCGTTGTTTTGCAGTCCTGCGGCAGGACGTCCTGCCACTTGGCGCTGCGCAGAATATAGCGTACGCTGGGCGCATTGCCAAAGTCCCGCAGGGTGTGGATAAACTCGGCGGGGGTGTCCCGCAGCAGCCGGGAGACCTCGCTGTCCGGGTCGTTGATGTCGCCCACATGGAGGGCGCGGCCGGGACAGTTGCGCACGCAGGCGGGCGTCTCGCCGACCGCCCGGAGCTGGGCGCAGATATTGCACTTGTCCATGACCCTCAGCTCCTGATTGAACGTATTCACCTGATAGGGACAGGCACTCTCACAGCTGCGGCAGCCGATGCAGACGTCCCGGTCAATGCGTACCACGCCATCTTCCGGCTCCAGATGGCACGCGCCGGTGGGACAGACCGCCACGCAGCTGGGGTTGTCGCAGTGCTGGCACATGGCGGGCAGGAAGTAGAGCTGAATGTCGGGATAGGTGCCGGTGGGGCCGATGTCCTTTACCTCGTTGCGGCAGGCCCCAAGTCCCACGCCGTTTTCCATCTTGCAGGAGATCTGGCAGCCGTGGCAACCGATGCAGCGGTCGAGATCGATCACAAAGGTTATCTTTTTCATTTTGTCTTATCGCTCCCTTCCACTCAGAGCTGGGGCGTCGGGTCGGAGTATTCCGGCAGCCATGGCTTGAAGTCCTGCGGCTTGAGCCACACGCCCTCGGGCGCGCCCTCCTCCGCCTTGTAAATGCGCACCTGATAGCCCCGGAGAGTGTAGGTGCCCACAATGTCGTTGTAGGGTGCGGCGGACTTGGAGAGCATATTGACGTTCATCTCCTGCCAGCCGCGGGTGGGGGTGTCCAGTGTCTCGGGGTTCCAGTAGCGCTCCATATACACCACGCCCCGGCCAATGCCCTGAGTCAGATTGGCGATGCCCCGGATCCGGCCCCGCTGGGATTCAATCCAGATCCAGTCGCCATTTGCCACGCCGTAGGTCTCAGCGTCTGCCGGATTGATCCAAACTTCCGGAGCGGGATACATTTCCCGCAGCCACGGCACATTGCGCAGGGTGCTGTGGTGGAAGTAGGGCAGGCGGCCGTTGGTCATGACCAGCGGATATTTGCGGCTCACCTCATCATCCCGCAGCGGGCTCTCACTGGGTTCCATGTAGTAGGGCAGGGGATCGTAGTCCTTGCTGGCTGCCGGCAGCTTTGCGCCGCTGTACGGCATGCCGGTGCGGGAGAGCTTGATGAAGCCCTCGCCGTAGATCTCGCATTTTTTTGACCCGGTGCGGAAGCCCTTGGGCAGGCCGGTCTTTTTGTCCGGGTCGAGGTAGACGTAGTAATGTTTCCACACGTCCAGCGGCATCGTCTCCGCCATCCCCACCTTTTTGAAGTCCTCCCAGGTCATGCCGACGCAGGCGGCCTGACGGTCCAGCAGCTCCTCCATGGTGTTCCAGTAGGGCAGATCGAGCCCCATATATTCCGCATCAAAGGCCTTGGCGCAGCTCTCGTGGCCAAGTTCGCCCAGCCGCTTGGTGAGCTTGGACCAGATGAGGCTCTCATCCATGGTTTCGTACAGGTGGGTCACTGCCTGACGGCAGATCAGAGTGTTGCACACCGGAATGGTGTAGTTGGTCTCCAGCCACTCGGTGGTGGGCAGAAGGATGTCCGCATAGGCGGAGAAGGAGGTGGGATACATATACATATGGACGATCAGATCCAGATTGTCCATGGCCTCCACCCACTCCTTGCCGTTGGCCAGCACCGCCAGCTTGTTGCCGGAGCGGTCGATCCACGCCTTGATGGGGTAGGGCTTTCCGGTCTTGAGCGCCTGAAGGCAAGAGGGGGCGTGGGCCGCGTGCCACATATGCAGCCCCTTGTACTCGTTGCCGCCCAGCCGCTTTTCCAGCTGTTCATAGGGCAACTTGCGGTCGCAGAAGCCGATGGGGAAGCCGGGATAGAACACATGGCGCTGGGTGCCGAAGCGCTGGAGCAGGGAGCCGGGCTGCTCCACGTTGCCCATCAGCATATCAATGACCGCTGCGCCCATGGCCGCCTGCACGGAGTTGGGGCTCTGGTCGGTGGCCACGCCGATGCACAGGCCACTGGGGGTGTTCTCGCAGAAGGTGCGGATAGCCTCTTCGATCTTCTCCGGCATCAGCCAGCAGATCCGGGCGGTTTCCTCCAGCGTGTAGGGCGCGCTGCGCTCCTTCAACAGCTGATAGCCGGTCTTATAGACCACGCCGTCCCACTCCCAGCTGCCCTCCAGAGCCGGGTCAAGGGCGTCGTCCCACGGGTAGGGCAGGGGCTGAGGCCGATTCGTCTTCTGATCCCACACCATAAAGGTGTCCGGCACGCCCTTTTGCGTGCTCTTGGCTGCCCGCCAGCACTCACCGGTCCGGGTATTTACCAGATAGGGCAGGTTCGTCCACTTCATGACGAATGCCGCGTTGTAGAGCTTGTGCTCCAGAATATAGCGCACCCAGCACAGCTGGAGTGCCACGTCGGTGCCGGGGCGAATGGGCAGCCACACCGTGGCCTTGGCCGCGTCCGGGGTCATGCGGGGGTCGATGACCACGGTTTTCACGCCCCGGGCGCGCAGCTCCGCCACCGCGCCGCCGCCCATGCCCGGGCAGGAATAGGACGGGTCGGTGCCCCAGAGACACAGGCATTTCATAGGAGTCTCGTCGGGGAAGTAGATCTCATGGGCGTTGGAGTCGGCGATGCTGGGATCAGTGCCGCCGTACATAATGTTATAGGCCACCTGCCGGGGCAGATAGCACTGAGAACAGCCCGGTTCAAACCAGTTTGGAGTGCCGAAAATGTTGCAGAAGCGGGCGGTACTGGTGAACTGGGGGTTGCCGCCGCCGCCGGTGGAGCACATGACGCTCTCCGCGCCGTACTGCGCCCGGATGTCCATCAGCTTGCGGGCAATGATGTCGATGGCCTCATCCCAGCTGATGCGCTTCCATTTGTTCTCGCCCCGCTTGCCGACCCGGATCAGGGGATACTTGTTGCGGTTTGGATTGTAGAGCGCCTGAATGCCGGAGAGACCCTTGGCGCACATACGCCCCTGGCTCATCCGGTTTTCCGGGTCACCCTCCAGTTTGACGACCCGGCCGTTCTTCACCGTGGCGATGACGCCGCAGTTGGAAATGCAGGCGCGGCAGGAGGTGCGAAGCTTGACGACCTCGTCGCTCCGCTCAGGCGTCTGCGCCGCAGGACATAGTCCGCCGGAGACTTGCGCGGCCGGAATGCCGATGTCCGCCGCCTTCAGAAAATCACAGGATAACACGCGGATCCCTCTCTTTCGTGTGGTCTGCTTTGTTAAAAAATACACAATAGTACCACACTAAGATAGCATTTTTAGACGCACGGCACAAATAACTAAATTGCCTTGCCTGATATAATGAAAACGCTATAACAAACTGCCGCTCAAGCTGTTGAAAAACCCGGTTGCGCATTACGCAGCAACCGGGTTTTGACAGGGAGCAGCAGTCCATTTCACAGCCTGTGGGGCGTTCCCTGCAGACTGCCCCAAAGTTCATGTCAAGATTTTTCTCCTGGCACCGCCCCGTGGCGCGGAATGCATAGGCCGGAGTGTTCCAACTCCCAAA
>USIZ01000055.1 GCA_900554855.1 uncultured Eubacteriales bacterium
CGCAGTCCTCAGCTTTGACATCATCTTAAAGGGCTTCCACACACTGAAGGAGCACCTCTTTACGCTGCACACGCTGGGCAGCATCTCCATCCTGCTCACGCTGGCCGACGCCATCGTCTACTGCTTCATCGGCCGCGCCGGATCCGCCCCCTACTCCGCGCCGGGTACTCTGCTGCTGCTCTGTCTGACCTGGGGTTACTATGACAAGCAGGTGGCCAACTACCGCGCCTGCCGACAGGCGGCCTATGCGGGCACCCCCTACCGCATTACAAAGGACGAAAAGCTATGGAACAGCCGGGACACCTTCACCAAGGAGCCGGGCGACAGCCACGGATTCGGTTCCCAACTTCAGGCCCCCACCGAGGCCGATTTCTTCCAGAGCCGCACCGCCCCGATTCTGCTGCTGGCCGCGCTGCTGCTGGCCTTTCTCGCCTCCGTCGGCCGGGGACGGCCCGAGAACTTTCTCTGGTGCGCCGCCGTCATGAGCCTGTCCGTCTGCCCGCTCTCCGCTCTGCTGGGCTATGGACAACCCTGGCTCCGGCTGACCCGCCGCATGGAAAAGAACGGCTGCGCCGTGGCCGGATGGCCCGGTGTCAAGGCCGCCGCCGGCCCCGGCGGCGTGCTCATCAGCGACACCGACCTCTTCCCCACCGGCACCATCCAGTTCAACGGCATCAAGGTGTACGGCGATATCTCGCTGGAGAAGCTGGCCGGCTGCGCCGCCAGCCTGATCCGCACCTCCGGCTCCTGTCTCACCGACCTGTTTGACGGTCTGCTGCGCACCCAGGGCGGCTTCTACCGCAAGGTGGAGGACTTCCAGTGCTATGAGGCCGGCGGTCTGTCCGGCACCATGCGGGGCGAGCAGGTCATGGTGGGCACCGCCTCCTTCATGAAGGTCATGGATGTCCCTCTGCCCCAGGATCTGAAGGTCAACAACGCGATCTTCTGCGCCATTGACGGTTCTCTGCGGGGCATTTTCGCCCTGAATTATGCCAAAACCGCTTCCGTCCGCCCCGCCGTCAGCGCGCTGCTGCACACCAAGCTGGTGCCGGTGCTGGCCCCTCGGGATTTCAACATCACTCCCGCCATGGTGCGCCAGAAGCTCAAGGTGCCTGTGGAGCGAATGGAATATCCCCCGGTGGAGCGCCGACTGGAGCTGACGGAACCGGGGCAGGAGCACAGCGAGACCCTCTGCGCCCTGCTGAACCGGGACACGGTGGAGGCCTATTCTGCCGCCATCGTGGGCTGCCGCCGTCTGCGCACCGCCGTGAGAAGCAACTGCATTCTCGGTCTGATCGCCTCTCTGGCGGGTCTGGTGCTCGGCTACTACCTGACCACAATGCAGGCCTTTGCTTCGCTGACGCCCGGCAATGTGCTGATCTTCCTTGCGCTGTGGCTTATCCCCACTCTGCTGGTCAACGGCAACGTCAACCGCTACTAACACAAAAACGCCCTGTGCTCTCGGTGAGAGCACAGGGCGTTTGAGCGTGCTGCGTTTCTCGGCACGCGCAACCGGCGGAAGCGGCAGCTTCCGCCGGTTTTCTCTGTTCTGAAGGCACAGCCTTCTTTTAATTACTTCGATTCGCCCTCGCCGAGGTTGCCGAAGCTGGCGGTATCGGCGCGGTTGGGCTTGCCGCTGAACTCATAGTCCTTGCCGGGCAGGATGGCGTTCAGGCCGATGCCGGCGATGGCGGCAATGGCCAGACCGGTCAGGGTAATGCTGGTGCCCGCCACATGGAAGGTCAGGCCGCTGGAAAAGCCCAGGCCGCAGACGAAGATAACGCCGGCGATGATCAGGTTGCGGGACTTGGTCAGGTCCACCTTGTTCTCCACGACGTTGCGCACGCCGATGGCGGAAATCATGCCGTAAAGCATGAAGGACACGCCGCCGATGATGGAGGCGGGCATGGTGGAGATGATGGCGGAGAACTTCGGAATGAAGGACAGGATGATGGCATACACCGCCGCCAGACGGATGACAGTGGGATCATACACCTTGGACAGCTCCAGCACGCCGGTGTTCTCGCCGTAAGTGGTGTTGGCGGGGCCGCCGAGGAAGCCGGCGAACGCGGTGGCAAGGCCGTCGCCCAGCAGAGTGCGCTGAAGGCCGGGATCTTCGATGAAGTTGCGCTCGGTGGTGGCGGAGATGGCAGAGATATCGCCGATGTGCTCCATCATGGAGGCGATGGCGATGGGGGCCATGACCAGAATGGAGGTCACGTCGAACTTGCACATCTGGAAGGCAGGCAGACCCACCCAGCCGGCCTCGGCCACGGAGGAGAAGTTCAGAATGGCGGAACCGTCCGGATTGGTGATGCCCACAGCATTCAGGATGAGCGCAAACACATAGGCGATCAGCACGCCCATCAGGATGGGGATAATCTTGAACATTCCCTTGCCCCAGATGTTGAAGATGATGATGACGGCCAGCGCCACAACGGCGATGAGCCAGTTGGTGGAGGCATTGGAAATGGCGGAACCGGACAGGGTCAGACCGATGCAAATGATGATGGGGCCGGTGACCACGGGGGGCAGAAAGCGCATAACCCGCTTGACGCCCACGATCTTGATGACCAGTGCCAGCACCAGATACAGAAGGCCGGCGATGACCACGCCGCCGCAGGCATAGGCGACCTTGTCATTGGCGCTCATGGTGGCATAGGCGCCGCTGTTCAGGTTGGCAACGGTGGAGAAGCCGCCCAGAAATGCGAAGGAGGAGCCGAGGAAGGCCGGCACCTTCAGCTTGGTGCACAGATGGAAGATCAGGGTGCCCACACCGGCGCAGAACAGGGTGGTGGACACGGTGACGCCCCGGGTCAGCGGCTCGCCGCAGGCGGCCTGGAAATAGCCCATGACCAGGATGGGCACCAGGATGGTCGCGCCGAACATGGCGAACATATGCTGGAGACCCAGAACCAGCGTCTTGGGAACGCCAAGCTCCTTGAAGGAATCGCGGATCCCCTCAGGCGGGATGGCTTTTCGTTCTTTTTTCATAATGAAGCTCCTTTCTCTCTCGTAAATAAATTTTACCGTGTGCTATCATACCACCATCCCCCTGCCGCGTCCAGCATTTCCAGATATTTTCCGGCACTTCCCTGTTTTTTTGTCTACGAATCGACACCGATGCTATTCTTGACACCGGCGGCCGGAACCCCTATAATTGATTTTGTATGAATACCAATATCAATCGGGAATGACTGTGAGGATAACGCATTGAATAAAATGAACAAGAGAATCGTCGTCACCGGCATGGGCGCTGTCACGCCCATCGGCACCGGCGTGGACACCTACTGGAACAATCTGATCGCCGGTGTCAGCGGCATTGCCCCCATCACGCGCTTTGACACCAGCCTGATCCCGGTGCACTTTGCCGGAGAAGTCAAGGACTTCGACCCTGCCTCCATCCCCAAAGCCTATGAGAAGAATCTGGCTCCCTTCGGCCAGTATGCCTTCGCCGCAGCCCAGGAGGCCCTCGCCATGAGCGCCATGGAGATCGACCCGTTCCGCACCGGAATCGTCATGGGCACCGCCATGGACGGCGTGGCCGAGATCGCCGAGACTCAGGCCGAGTACGACGCGGCCAGCCGCAAGAAGGTCTCCCCCCGGTTCGTGCCGAAGATTTTGGGCAACATGGCCCCCTGTCAGATCGCCATTGCCAACAACATCCGCGGCCCCAGCCTGACCGTGAACACCGCCTGCTCCTCCGGCATCGACGCGGTGAACGTGGCCTGTATGCTCATTGAGTCCGGCGCGGCGGACACCATGGTGGCTGTGGGCGGCGAGAGCATCATGTGCAACATCACCATTGCCTCTCTGGCGGCGGCACAGGCCCTGAGCAAGAACAACGACGACCCGGCTCACGCCTGCCGCCCCTTCGACAAGAATCGCGACGGCTTCGTCATGGGCGAGGGCGGCGGCGCGCTGGT
The DNA here is from genome assembly GCA_900554855.1 of uncultured Eubacteriales bacterium. GTDB lineage: Bacteria > Bacillota > Clostridia > Oscillospirales > Oscillospiraceae > UMGS1766. Next base: position 3,927 of record USIZ01000055.1, read on the forward strand.
GCTGGAGACGCTGGAGCACGCCAAGGCCCGGGGCGCGAAGATCTATGCCGAGATCCTCGGCTGTGCCAACAATAACGACGCCTTCCACATCACCTCCCCCCGCCCCGGTGGAGAGGGCGGAGCCCTGTGCATGGAGCTGGCGCTGGAGCAGGCCGGTCTGAAGCCGGAGGATGTGGACTACATCAACACCCACGGCACCGCCACCCACATGGGCGACGCCTACGAGTGTGCCGCCATCCACACCGTGTTCGGCCAGCACGCAAAGGAGCTGCTGATCTCCTCCACCAAAAGCGCCACCGGCCACCTGATGGGTGCAGGCGGCATCACCGAGACCATCGCCTGCATTCAGGCCATCCGGGAGGGCATCATTCCCCCGACGGTGAACTACGAGACCCCCGACCCGGACTGCGATCTGGACTGCGTGCCCAACACTGCCCGCAAGGCGGACGTCCGCATCGCCATGAACAACGCCCTCGGCTTCGGCGGCCAGAACGCCAGCCTGATCGTGGGCAGGTTCGAGGAGTAACCCGTTTTCTGTATTATCATTGTCATGAAGCGCTCCGCCTTTTTGCAAGGCGGAGCGCTTTTTAGGGTTGACTTTTCTCTGTGTAAGCAGTATAATCCGTTTATCGTATAACGCATTATACGAATTTAATTTTTCGTATAATAGGAGGTGCCGCTATGGCAAAGGCAAAACTCACCCTCGGTTCCGCTGAGCGGGACATCATGCAGATCATCTGGAGCGCCGGCGCGCCGCTGACCGCCCGGCAGATTCTGTCCGCCATTCAGAGCCGACGGAAGTGGAGCCTGTCCACCCTGATGACCTCCCTCTCCCGGCTGGCCGCAAAAGGCTTTGTGCAGTGCGACCGCTCCACCGGCACCAACCTATACACGTCCCTGATGACCGAGGAGGCTTTCCGCAGTGCCTCCGCCGCCCAAGGCGCACAAAATGCGCAGAGAGGAACCGCTATGACACGCACTTATGACGACACCATGTTCCGGGACACTTTTGAGCACGAGTACACCTGGCTGAACGGTTTTTACCGCAACGTCCGCCGCTACGCAAAGAAAACGGCCATGATCGATCCGGCCACCAGCCGGAGCTGGAACTACAACGAGCTCAATCACGAGGCCAATCGGCTGGCTCACGCGCTGGACGCCGACGGCGTGGGCAAGAATGATGTGGTAATGACCTCCCTGCTCAACTGCCCGGAGTTCGCCTTCAGCTATATCGCCCCCCGCAAGCTGGGCGCTATCGTGAACCCCTGCAACTTCAACCTGTCCGCCGGTGAGACCGCCCTGCTCATCGACCACAACCGCCCGAAGGTGTTCATCTATTCCGCCGACATCGCCCCCATGGCCACCCAGGCCGTGGAGCTGGCCAAATTCAAGCCCACCAGCGTGGTCATGGCGGACAATCTGAAGGGCGCCGCCCTGCCCGAGGGCCATATTGCCTATGAGGACTATGTCCGCGATCAGCTCATCACCGACCCGGAGATGAAGGTGCGCCCCCATATCTATGACGAGGTGCTGCGGCTGTGCACCTCCGGTACCACCGCCCTGCCCAAGAGCGTACCGGTAAACGACATCAACGAGGTGCTGAGCGCCCACGACATCATCATGCACTACCCCATGAACGCCTACGACGTGCTGCTCAACATGACCCCCTGGTTCCACCGGGGCGGCGTCCATGTGGGCGGCCCCTGCCCCACCTTCTATGTGGGCGCATCCACCATCATCTCCCGGGTGTTCCAGCCCAAGCTGAGTCTCCAGACCATCGACGAGTACGGCGTGACCTTCGCCATGGGCGCCCCCTCCTCCATGGAGATGCTGTGCCGCGCGCAGGAGAAAAACCCGGTGGATCTGAGCCGGCTCAAGGGTCTGGTCACCATGGGTGCGCCCTTTGAGAAGGCCGCCTGTGAGCGCTATATGAAGGTACTCACCCCCAACATCTACAACGGCTACGGCACCACCGAGACGCTGTGGAACTCTTTCCTGCGCCCCTATGACCTGCCCGAGCACACCGGCACCGCCGGACGCAGCTGCATCGACGATGAGGTGCGGGTGGTCAAGGCCTATGACGACCACAAGGCCGAGCCCGACGAGATGGTGGCCCATGACAGCAAGGAGACCGGCGAGATCATCATCTTCTGCCCGGAAAAGACCACTTACAGCTATTACAACAACCCGACAGAGCAGGAGAAGAAGTTCTACAAGGGCTGGATGTACACCGGCGACCTGGGCACCTGGGACGAAGACTGGTTCGTCACCATTTGCGGCCGCAAGGACGACATGATCATCTGCTCCGGCGAAAACATCTATCCCACCCAGATCGAAGAGGTGCTGAACGGCCATCCCGGCGTGGCGGACAGTCTGGTCACCGCCGTGCCCGACAAGGTGCGCGGCCAGGTGGTGGTGGCCTACATTGTCCCCCGGGACGACGCGCTCACCATCCGGGAGCTGGTGGACTTCTGCAACGAGACTCCCATGCTCTCCGCCTATAAGCGCCCGCGCTACTATCGCATCGTAGACAGCCTGCCCCACACCGCCACCGGCAAAAAGCTGCACTATGTCATGAAGCAGCAGGCGCTGGAGGATCTGGACAAGGGACTGCTCAAGCGTTCCTGAGAAAGGGCAAAGCTAAATCACTTTATACAAACAGCTTTTTAAAAGTAGCACTTTTTCAAAGGGTAACACCGGGAAAATGGCGTGAATTCATGAAATTTGCGTCTTTTTTCCCGGTGTTGCTCTTTACTTTTTCTCGATTCATGCTATAATTCAGGTTGAATGCAAGCAACTTTCACGGCGGCACAGGGGAGAGGCTCTCTGTGCGCCGTGCCATGATATGGAGGTATTCTTCTATGCGAGTACAGCTCACCGAAACCGTCCTGCGCGACGCGAACCAGTCTCTGATCGCCACCCGCCTGCCCTACGCCACCTACGAGCCCATCCTGTCCACCATGGACAAGGCCGGCTACTACTCCGTCGAGTGCTGGGGCGGCGCCACCTTCGACACCTGCCTGCGCTATCTGGACGAGGATCCATGGGAGCGCTTGCGCGGCCTGCGCGCCCACCTGCCCAACACCCGGCTCCAGATGCTGCTGCGCGGCCAGAACCTGCTGGGCTACAAGCACTATCCTGACTCCGTGGTGGAGAAGTTTGTGGAGCTGAGCATCAAGAACGGCATCGACATCATCCGTATTTTTGACGCCCTGAACGACTTCCGCAACATCAAGACCGCTCTGGAGGCCACCAAGAAGTACGCCACCGAGAAAACCGTCGCCTCCGGCTGCATCTCCTACACCCAGAGCCCCGTCCACACCGTGGAGAAGTACGTCGAGATGTGCAAGGAACTCCAGCGCATGGGCTTTGACACCATCTGCCTGAAGGACATGGCCGGCACCATGAGCCCCTATGAGGCCGAGCACCTCATCAAGGGCATCAAGGACGCCGTGGGCGATATGCCCCTGATCCTGCACACCCACTGCACCACCGGCATGGCCTACATGACCTACACCAAGGCCATCGAGTCCGGCATCGACGTGATCGACACCGCCACCTCCTGCTTCTCCGGCGGCACCAGCCAGCCCGCCACCGAGACCATGTTCTACGCCCTCGACCAGATGGGCATTGAGACCGGTCTGAACGAGAAGGTGCTCAAGGAGGTCAACGACTTCTTCAAGCCCATCAAGGAGGGCTATGTCAAGGACGGCACTCTGAATCCCAAGAGCCTGTCCACCGACTCTCAGGCGCTGGTCTACAAGGTACCCGGCGGCATGCTGTCCAACATGATCGCCAACCTGACCGACCTGCACGCCATGGACAAGTTCGACGCTGCCCTGGTGGAGATCCCGAAGGTGCGCGCCGATCTGGGCTATCCTCCGCTGGTCACCCCCATGATCCAGATGGTGGGCACTCAGGCCGTCATGAACTGCATCGCCGGCCCCTACAAGGCGGTCAGCAAGGAAGTGAAGGCCTACTTCCGCGGCGAGTACGGAAATCCCCCCGCCCCCGTGAACGAGG
>USIZ01000056.1 GCA_900554855.1 uncultured Eubacteriales bacterium
CGCCGTGATGAGTCCGGTGATGACCAGATCCTCCGCCGTCATGCTGCGCAGGCGCAGCGATGTGCCGCGCACCCGGATCATCACCCGTCCGCCGCTGAGCAGGATCTCATCCTCCCCATAGGACAGGATGCCCCGATGGTTCTCCACATACACCTCGTCCCGGCCCACAATGCGCACGCAGCTTCCCCCCGCCAGCACATCCTCCGGCAGTGCAAAGGCTCCGGCGGCCCTCTCCAGCAGATTTTTGCGTTTTTTGCGTTCCATGGCCGCTTCACCCCTCTGGATATGGTATGCACCCATCGCCCAGACTTGCCTGTCCCCAGCGGTTTGCGCTGTCAACCCTTTTTTCCGCACAAAAAAGCGCTTGATTTTTGGTCATAATTTTTCCCCCTTTCGCTGGACAGATAGAGGGGGAAGTGCTATGATAGCAAAGCACCGACCACAAGATATGGTGTCGTTTTTTTATGATAACACATTTTCTTGATATTATGTAAATGTATTGAGACGTAAGAAGTGGCGCAGCCTGCGCCAAGGGACGATAAAGAGAAGGAGTATCAGTGATGAAAGTTATCAAACGGGATGGCAACACGGTCGACTTTGACCGCAGCAAAATCATCCGGGCGATCCAGAAAGCCAATGCGGCCGTGGACCCCGAGGAACGCATCTCTGAAGATCAGATCAGCGCCATTGCCAACGCGGTGCAGGAGAAGAACCGCCCCCGCCTGCTGGTGGAGGACATTCAGGATATGGTGGAGCATCAGCTCATGGAGCTGGACAAGTATACGCTGGCCAAGGCCTATATCATCTACCGCTATACCCGGGCTCTGGTGCGCAAGCAGAACACCACCGACGAATCCATTCTCTCCCTGCTGCGCAACACCAACAAGGAGCTGGCCGAGGAGAACTCCAACAAGAATACCGTCATCGCCTCCACCCAGCGCGACTATATTGCCGGCGAGGTGAGCCGCGACCTGACCCGCCGCATCCTGCTGCCTGAGAAGATCAGCAAGGCTCACGATGAGGGCATCCTGCACTTCCACGATGCCGACTACTTTGTGCAGCCCATTTTCGACTGCTGCCTCATCAACATCGGCGATATGCTGGACAACGGCACCATGATCAACGGCAAGATGATCGAAAGCCCCAAGGGCTTCCAGGTGGCCTGCAACGTCATGACCCAGATCATCGCCAACGTAGCCTCCAACCAGTACGGCGGCCAGAGCGTGGATGTGAGCCATCTGGGCAAGTACCTGCGCCGCAGCCGTGAAAAGTTCCGCAAAAAGATCGCTGCCACCTGCGGCGACAGCTGCTCCGAAGAGATGATCGACCGGCTCGTGGACGAGCGGGTCGACGACGAGCTGCGCAGCGGTGTGCAGACCATTCAGTATCAGATCAACACTTTGATGACCACCAACGGCCAGTCCCCCTTTGTCACCCTGTTCCTCTATCTGCGGGACGACGACCCCTATCTGGCCGAAAACGCCAAGATCGTGGAGGAGATCCTCCGCCAGCGTCTGGAGGGCATCAAAAACGCCGCCGGCGTCTATGTCACTCCCGCCTTCCCCAAGCTGGTGTATGTGCTGGACGAGAACAACTGTCTGAACGGCGGCAAGTACGACTATATCACCGAGCTGGCCGTCAAGTGCTCCGCCAAGCGGATGTACCCCGACTATATCTCCGCCAAGGTCATGCGCCAGTACCACGAGGGCAACGTGTTCTCCCCCATGGGCTGCCGCAGCTTCCTGACCGACTGGATCGACCCGGCCACCGGCGAGTACAAGTACGAGGGCCGCTTCAACCAGGGCGTGTGCTCCATCAACCTGCCCCAGATCGGCCTGATCGTCAGCGACGGCGGCCGCAAGGTGCCTGAGAGTGAGGACGCCTTCTGGAAGCTGCTGGACGAGCGGCTGGAGATCTGCTTTGAGGCCCTCATGTGCCGCCACAACGCCCTGATGGGCGTCAAGAGCGACGTCTCCCCGGTACACTGGCAGCACGGCGCCATTGCCCGTCTGAAGAGCGGCGAGACCATTGACCGCTATCTGGTGGGCGGCTACTCCACCATCTCTCTGGGCTATATCGGCATCTACGAGGTAACCAAGCTGGTCAAGGGGTGCAGCCAGACCGAGCCCGAGGGCAAGGACTTTGCGCTCCGCCTGATGACCCATCTGCGGGACAAGTGCTATGAGTGGCGGGACAAGACCGACATCGGTTTCTCCCTCTACGGCACCCCTGCTGAGAGCCTGTGCTACCGCTTTGCCCGCATCGACAAGGAGAAATTCGGCGATGTGAAGGATATCACCGACAAGGGCTACTACACCAACTCCTACCATGTGGACGTGCGGGAGAAGATCGACGCTTTCTCCAAGTTTGCCATTGAGAGCGAGTTCCAGCGCCTGTCCCCCGGCGGCGCCATCAGCTATGTGGAGATCCCCAATATGCGCCACAACCTGACTGCCCTGAAGGACGTTGTCCGCTTTATCTACGACAACATCCAGTATGCCGAGTTCAACACCAAGAGCGACTACTGCCAGGTGTGCGGCTACGACGGCGAGATCATCATCAACAACGATCTGGAATGGGAGTGCCCCTGCTGCGGCAACAAGGATCAGACCAAGATGAACGTCACCCGCCGTACCTGCGGCTATCTGGGTGAGAACTTCTGGAACGTAGGCAAGACCAAAGAGATCAAGGCCCGCGTTCTCCACCTGTAAATTTCACATTTTTCCATGCGGGATGCGCAGTTTCTGCACATCCCGCATGATTTTTACGCAGCAAATGATTGACCTGTCCACCGTTCGGCGGTATGATTAAAGTTCAGAGAAAGAATCAAGACCCGAGGTAATATTCCATGAAGGACGAACTGAAACACGACCTGGCCGCTATCCGCACCAACACGGCGGCCTTTCTGAAATGGCTGCTGTTTGCCTGTCTGGTGGGCGGCGTCACCGGTGTGGTGGGCACCGCCTTCCACTACTCCATCGACTGGGCCACCCAATTCCGCATCGCTCACCGGTGGATGATCTTCTTTCTGCCGCTGGCCGGCTTGGTCATTGTGGCCAGCTACCGTGTTACGAAGATGCAGGATGACCGGGGCACCGAATTCGTCATCGGCGCCGTTCGGGAGGGCCGGGTGCTCCGCTTCCGCACCGCGCCGCTCATCTTCCTCGGCACGGTGCTCACCCACCTGACCGGCGGCTCCGCCGGGCGCGAGGGCGCGGCGCTTCAGCTGGGCGGCTGCCTGTCCGGCTCGCTGGGCCGGGTGCTCCGGCTGGACGACAAGGATGAGCGCATCATCACCATGTGCGGCATGGCGGGCGGCTTTTCCGCCCTGTTTGGTACCCCGCTGGCCGCCGCCGTGTTCGCCATGGAGGTGGAGAGCATCGGCGTCATGTACTATGCGGCGCTGGTGCCCTGCGTGCTCTCTGCCCTTATCGCAAACGTGATCTCCAGCCTGTTCGGGGTGGCCTCCACCTCCTTTACGCTGGCCGCGATCCCGGAGTTGTCCGCCATTTCGCTCTTGCAGACCATCGGCCTGGGCATTGTATTCGGTGCGCTGGCCAGCCTGTTCTGCCGGGCCATGCACACGGGAGGCACCCTCTACAAAAAAATTGAGAATCCCTATCTGCGCATCGTGGTGGGCGGCTGTATCGTGGTGCTGCTCTCCCTGCTGGTGCGCTCCGGCGACTACAACGGTGCCGGTATGTCCGTCATTTCCGCCGCGCTGGCGGGTCATGCCGTCCCCTGGGCCTTCGCTCTGAAGATCGTATTTACGGTGCTGACGCTGGGTGCAGGTTTTAAAGGCGGCGAGATCGTCCCCTGCTTCTTTGTCGGGGCCACCTGCGGCTGTGTCGTCGCCCCCCTCCTGGGTATGGACGCCGGTTTCGGCGCGGCGCTGGGTCTCATCGCCGTGTTCTGCGGCGTGACCAACTCGCCCATGACCAGTATTCTGCTGGGCTATGAGCTCTTCGGCGGGCAGGGGCTGGCCTTGCTGGCCATGTGCGCCGCTGTGAGCTATCTGCTTTCGGGCTACTCCGGGCTCTACCGCGAGCAGAAGATCATTTATTCCAAAACTTCTCCGGTCTTTATCGGCCGCAAGGGCGGGGAGGAGAAACAATAAGGCACTGCAAGGGGGCAGACCGATGCGCAATTACCGCATGGACAACATACGCTGTATCCTGATCTTTCTGGTGGTATTCGGCCATATGCTGACCTGGATCCCGGAAGCGGACACCCCTTACCGCATCATCTACCTTTTCCACATGCCCGCCTTTCTGTTTCTGACCGGTTATTTCTCTCATTTTAATATCTCCAAGATCCTGACCCAGCTGGCCTACCCCTACATTCTCTTCCAAATACTTTATTTGATTTATGATACGCTGGTATTCCGGGATGCGCCCATTCATGAAATGGTGCTCCAGTTCTCCACCCCCTACTGGATCCTCTGGTATTTACAGGCCATTCTCTTTTATCGGCTTCTCATCCCGCTGTTGGATAAGGTGCCCCGTTGGGGCCGGGGGGCGGTCTTTGCCGGTTCCGTCGCGTTGGCTCTGCTGAGCGGCTTCGTACCGGAATTCGGCGATTTTCTCACCGCCGGTCGCTTTTTCTCCTTTCTTCCCTTCTTCCTGTCCGGCTACTATCTCTCCCAAAGCACATGGTTCCCGAAGTGGCTCGGCAAACCACTGGACCACATTCAAAAATGGCCCCTCGCCCTGCTGGGCGCCGGCATCGCGGTCTGGTCCTGTCTGCGGGAAAGCAGCTTCACCTCAAAAATGCTCTACGGCTCCTTCCCCTATGCACAGGGCCATTTTGGCCCGGAGGTGCGCCTGCTGCTCACACTGTTTGCCTTTGGCTGGATCCTCGCCCTGCTGACCCTGGTGCCGGACCGGCACATTCCCGGCATCAGCGCCGTTGGGCGGGGCACGCTGCCCATCTATTTGCTCCACGGCTTTGTCGTTCGGACCATGGCAAAATTTCAGGTGTTCCATTTCTCCTACCCGGTCAATGTACTGATCGGCTTCTGCACCGCCCTCGCCATTGTGGCCGCACTGGGCAACAGCAAGGTGCGCAAGCCCCTGCACACTGCCATGACCGGCGAATGGCTGGAAAGGCTGTGGCGAAAATACATATTAAATTAAACTCATTCTGTTGAAGGAGCGGCCCCATCGGAGCCGCTCCTTTTTTCTGTCTTGACAAATAGATATTATGCTGTATAATGTTTAAAGCATTAGCGCTTTGACTCTTTAAAGGACTGGCGCTTCAAAGCAGTCTCACCACGCTGCTTTAATTTAAGGAGGAAATCACAAATGAAAAAGTTATCCAAGCTGATGGCCGTTGTGCTGGCAGTGGCCATGGTTCTGGCTCTGGCCGCCTGCGGCAGCACCGGCGGCGCAGCATCCGGTTCCGCCGCCCCCGCCGCTTCCGGTTCCGGTGCCGCTTCCGGCTCCGGCTCTGCCGCCCCTGCCGGTGACGGCCAGACCTACAAAATCGGCATCTGCCAGCTGGTTCAGCATGAAGCTCTGGACGCCGCCAACCAGGGCTTTCAGGACGCTCTGACCGAGAAGCTGGGCGACGCCGTCAAGTTTGACGACCAGAACGCCTCCGGTGACAGCGCCAACTGCTCTACCATCGTCAACGGCTTCGTCTCCGACGGCGACGACCTGATTCTGGCCATTGCCACCTCCCCCCTGCAGGCCGCTGCTGCCGCCACTGCCGACATCCCCGTGCTGGGCACCGCCGTCACCGACTACGCCACCGCGCTGGAGATCTCCGATTGGAACGGCACCGTGGGCACCAACGTCTCCGGCACTTCCGATCTGGCTCCTCTGGATCAGCAGGCCGATATGCTCCACGATCTGTTCCCCGACGCCAAGAACGTTGGTCTGCTCTACTGCTCCGCTGAGCCCAACTCCGTCTATCAGTGCACTGTGATCGAGGGCTATCTGAAGGAGCTCGGCTACAACGTGACCTGGTATGCCTTCAACGACACCAACGACGTCACCTCCGTGACTGAGACCGCCGCTGACAACTCCGACGTCATCTACATCCCCACCGATAACACTGCCGCTTCCAACACCGAGGCCATTGCCAACGTGGTGCTGGCCAAGAAGGTGCCCGTCATTGCCGGTGAGGAGGGCATTGCTCGCGGCTGCGGCGTTGCCGCCCTGTCCATCAGCTACTATGACCTGGGTTACCAGACCGGCCTGATGGCTTACGACATTCTGGCCAACGGCGCCGACGTGTCCACCATGGCCGTCCAGACCGCTCCCAGTGTGACCAAGAAGTACAATGCTGCCAACGCCGAGGCACTGGGCATCACCATTCCCAACGACTACGAGGCCATTGCCGAGGACTGATCCAAAAGCTCTCATTCAAACTTCAAAACAGCGGAAAAGGACTTTTCTTTTCCGCTGTTTTTTGTTATACTGTTGATATCTATATACTTTGGAGGAATCAACCATGCAATTTCTGTCTGCCCTGCTCAGTTCCATGCCGGGCGCGGCCGCTCAGGGTCTTATCTGGGGTGTAATGGCCATTGGCGTTTACATCACCTATAAGATCCTCGACGTGGCCGACCTGACCGTGGACGGCTCTCTCTGCACCGGCGGCGCCGTGTGCGTTATTCTGACGCTGAACGGCTGTCCCATGCCTGTGGCGCTCATCGCCGCTGTCATCGCCGGTATGCTGGCCGGCTTCGTCACCGGCATTTTCCACACCGCCTTCGGCATTCCCGCCATCCTTGCCGGTATCCTGACTCAGTTGGCGCTCTACTCCGTCAATCTACACATTATGGGCTGGGGCACAGACAATGGCAGCAAGGCCAACCTGCCCATCAGCGTGGACAAGTACAAGCTGCTGGTGTCGTCCCGCTATGTGCGGGACATCAAGGTGGACAATCCCATCTTCATTCTGGCCATTTTCCTGATCATCATTATCTTCGTGCTGTACTGGTTCTTCGGCACGGAGCTGGGCTCCTCCCTCCGCGCCACCGGCGCCAACGGCAACATGGCCCGGGCTCAGGGTATCAACACCAACTTCACCAAGGTACTGGGTCTGATGATCTCCAACGGTCTGGTCGCCCTCAGCGGCGCTCTGCTGAGCCAGTATCAGGGCTTCTCCGACATCAACATGGGCCGCGGCGCCATCGTCATCGGTCTGGCCGCCGTCATCATTGGCGAGGTCATCTTCGACAAGATCTTCCGCAACTTTGGCTTAAAACTGCTCAGCTGCGTCATTGGCGCGGTCATCTACTATGTGGTCATCCAAATCGTGCTGAAGATGGGCCTGTCCACCGATGACCTGAAGCTGCTGACCGCCGTTGTGGTGGCCCTGTTCCTGGCCATTCCCTACTGGAAGGGCAAGTACTTCAACAAGGCCAAGAAGGGAGCGCAGACCAATGCTTGACATTCAGAACATTTACAAAACCTTTAACCCGGGCACGGTCAACGAAAAACGTGCGCTCCGGGGCGTCACCCTCCATCTGGATGAGGGCGACTTCGTCACCGTGATCGGCGGCAACGGCGCCGGCAAATCCACCACGCTGAATGCGGTGGCCGGTGTCTGGCCTGTGGACAGCGGCAAGATCGTCATTGACGGCGTTGATGTCACCGGCCTGCCGGAGCACAAGCGGGCCAAGTACATCGGCCGCGTGTTCCAGGATCCTATGACCGGCACTGCCGCCACCATGCAGATTGAAGAAAATCTGGCGCTGGCCCGCCGCCGCGGCAAGTCCAGAACGCTGCGCTCCGGCATCACCAAAGCTGAGCGCGACGAATACCGCGAGCTGCTGAAGATGCTGGATCTGGGGCTGGAGGAACGCATGACCGCCAAGGTCGGCCTGCTGTCCGGCGGCCAGCGTCAGGCGCTGACCCTG